>NZ_ANBC01000637.1 GCF_000341125.1 Nocardiopsis lucentensis DSM 44048
ACCCACAGTTCGGTGGGCCTCGGCCGGTTCGGGCGCCACTCCGCCACCAGGGTCAGCGGCGGGGTCTGGGGCCGTCCTCTCCTGGTGTCCGACACCGGTCCCCGGTACGACGGACCGGGCACCGGGGAGAGTCTGGGCCAGTGCACCGGCAGCAGTGACAGCAGGCTGGTGCGGGTGATCGGGGGGCCGACCGGGTCCACCCACTCCACCGGCCGCCGCCGCGACGGGACCAGTCCGGCCAACCGCTCGGCGGTGGCCGCCACCGTCCGGGCGCCCCCCGACAGTTCGGGCGCCAACAGGTTCGTGCCGCCGCTGACGCGCAGCATGAAGGGCAGCCCCGCCGCGGACAGCGCGCGGATGACGGGTGCGGGGGCCACCTCCCTGGCGTCCATCACCACGGGTCTGGGGGTCAGCCCCCAGCCGGCCGCCTGCGCCACGACCCCGGCCGCGATGGCGTCGGGGGAGGCCACGCGCAGTTCGTCGGGGATCGCGACGCGTCGGCGCAGGTCGTCGTCGCCGAGCCAGTCGTCGCCGAGGGACAGCTGCCAGTTGACGGGGGCCGAACCGTGGTCGGCGGCGAACCACAGCCCCCAGCTGTGCTGGCAGTTGACGGCCTGCCCCAGGTGGGGGACGTAGCGGCGTTCGACCCCCACCGACTGCGTCCCGGCCTTCGGGACCACCATGGGGCGCACCACCCAGGCACGCGGCCCGAGGTCACGCTCCAGCCGGTGGGCGAGCCGGACGCGCAGTCGGGACCAGTCCCAGGTCGAAGAGCTGATGAAGTGGTGCAGGCTCTGCTCGGCCGCGTGCTCCCCGGTGTGGGCGGCCAGGCCGCGCATGGTCTTGCGGCCGGGGACGGTCAGCAGTCCGCGCACGTACATGCCGCCCTTGTGCCGCTGATCGCTGCGGCGCAGCGCGGACAGCACCTCCGAGACGAGGGAGGCGTCAGGGCCGATGTCCGAGTCGGCCGCGGGGGGGTCGCGGTCCGCCGCCCACGCGGCCGGTCCGGTGATGGCGGGTGCGGTGGAGGTCAACGGCGCTCCTCACGGGGCTGATGGCCCGCTGTGGGTCGGGGCCTTGGCGCCCTCCACCCTTCCGAGCGCCGCGCTCCGACCCCAGGTGCGCCGACGACCCATTTCACGATGCTTCCTGGGACGTTCCACCGCTCTGGAAGGCACGGCGCCGGACGGATATCCGTGGGGTGTGCCCGGAGCACCGCAGCCGGGCCTTTCCGTCCGTTCTCATCGCCCTCGACCGGTGGTCGCACCACCGGTCGAGGGCGATGAGAACGGACGCTTCGGAGCGCCCAGGGGTCGCGAGCACGGCCCTTTTCCACGGCGGACCACCGTGTTTTCCCACGGGCGAACCCGGGCGAGCATCGGAAACCTGCAACGTTTGAGCAGTACAGCGGGGTAATCGGCCCGTGATTCACCGCCACGGCGCACACCGCGTCCGCTCTCCCCCTCCGCACGGGGGTGCGGGACCACCGCCCCTCGGTTCCGGACCGGATCAGCGGTCGCGTGTGACGCGCGTGTGATCGGAATCCGGATGATGTCAGGTGACGGCCCCGACCGCCCTGGAACCGAGCACCTCTACCAGTTCCTCGCGTTTATCTCCCGCTTACACAAACCACCCCGGGCGAAACTTGGCGGACTCACCAGGGCGTTCACCGGAAATACCCGACCGCTGCCCGGCCAACGGAATGCGAACGGGGAAACCGGGGCCGCCGACTCCAGTGGACAGCCGACAAAAGGGATGGCAGCATGACGCGGGCGAAAAATACCGACGTTCCCTTTCTCTGGAAGGAAGGAACTTGACGTTCCGTCGCACCCAACCGCACGGAGGAGCCCGTGGCCGGAGCGGCGGGAGCCGCCCCGGAACACGGCACCGGACCTCGGCGCAACGGCCCGCCGAGCACGACGGCCAGGGCGGAGGAACCGGGAATCCGCAGCCACACGGCCGGCCGGGGCGGGGAACGGCCAGGCGGGAGTGGGGGCAGAACTTCTTCCGGTCCGCCGCCGTGGCACGGCGCTTCGCCCGGCAGATGGACGGCGCCGACGACCGGGCGGCCGCCCTCATCGAGATCGGCCCCGGCTCCGGACGCGTGACCCGGGAACTGGTCGTCCCCGACCGTCCCCTCACCGCGGTCGAGATCGACCCCCACTGGGTCCGGCACCTCAGGGAACGGGCCCTGCCGAACCTCACCGTCGTCAACCGCGACTTCCTGGACTGGCGTCCGCCCAAGGGACCGATGCGGTTCATCGGCAACCTGCCCTTCGGGACGGGGACCACGATGCTCCGCCGCTGCCTGGAACTCGGCCCCGACCGCTTCCTGGAGGGCGTCTTCCTCCTCCAGGAGGAGTACACCCGCAAACGCGTCGGCGGCTACGGCGGCAACCTGTTCAACGCGCAGTGGGCCCCCTGGTACGGGTTCCGCCGCGGACTGCGCTTCCCTCGCCACGACTTCCGCCCGGCCCCCCGCACCGACACCGAGACCCTGCTGGTGTCGCCCCTGTCCGAACCGCTGGTCCCCTGGCGACAGCGCGTCGCCTACCAGCGGTTCGTGGACGGACTCTTCAACACCGGCCAGCCGACCGTCGGGCAGGCCGCCCGCGCGGTGGGCGGTCGGGGAAACGCCGCTTGGCTGCGGGCGGCCGGCGTCCCCTCCGGTCTCCGGGTCAAGGACGTCACGCCGCGGCAGTGGGCCGACCTCTTCCGCGCCTCGGGCCCGCCCCCCGTCGGAGAGCGGGCCCGAGGCGGCCGCGGCCCTACCCCGCGTAGGGCTCCAGCGCGGCGGCGAGCGCGTCGTGGACCCTCGCGGTGACGCGGGTGCCGTCCCCGGTGTGCTCCTCGGCCAGGACCTCCCCCTCGTCGTGGATCCGGGCGAGGAGGTCACCCCTGTCGTAGGGCAGCAGCGCCGCCACCTCGGTGTCGGCCTCCGACAGCGTCGACACGATCCGCTCCAGCAAGGCGTCGACGCCCTCACCGGTCCGGGCGGAGACCACCACGGTGTCGGATTCGGCGGCGAGCAGGGGGCGCAGTGCCTCCTCCGGGACGGCGTCGGCCTTGTTGACCACCACGAGTTCCGGCACACGGGCACCCCCGATGTCGGCGATCACCGCGCGGACCGTCGCGATCTGGTCGAGCGGATCGGGGTGGGAGCCGTCGACCACGTGGAGGATGAGGTCCGCCTCGGTGACCTCCTCCAGGGTGGACCGGAAGGCGTCGACGAGGTGGTGGGGCAGCCGACGCACGAAACCGACGGTGTCAGTGAGTGTGAAGCCGCGTCCCCGGTCGGTCTCCACCCGGCGCACGGTGGGGTCCAACGTGGCGAAGAGGGCGTTGCGCACCAGGACCTCGGCTCCGGTGAGGCGGTTGAGCAGCGAGGACTTCCCGGCGTTGGTGTAGCCGGCCAGGGCGACCGAGGGGACCCTGTTGCGTTCGCGGCGCTGACGGCGCAGGTCGCGGGCGACCCGCAGCTGCTCGATCTCCCGCTGGACCTCGGCCATGTCGTCACGCAGGCGGCGCCGGTCGGTTTCGAGCTTGGTCTCACCGGGGCCGCGACTGGCCAGACCGCCGCCGCCCCCGCCGCCCCTCTGGCGCGCCAGCGACTGCCCCCAACCGCGCAGCCGCGGCAGCATGTACCGCATCTGCGCGAGCCGCACCTGGGCCTTGCCCTCCCTGGAGGTGGCGCGTTGGGCGAAGATGTCGAGGATCAGGGCGGTCCGGTCGATCACCTTGACCCGAAGGCGCTCGCTCAGGCGCGCCAGCTGCGCGGGTGAGAGCTCACCGTCGAACACGACGGTATCGGCGTCGGCGCTCTCCGCCAGGTCGGCCAGCTCGGCGACCTTGCCGGAGCCGATGAAGGTCGCGGGGTCGGGGCTGGACCGGCGCTGGGTGAGACCGTGCACGACCCGTGCCCCCGCGGTCTCGGCGAGCGCGGCCAGTTCGGACAGGGAGCGCTCGGCCTCCTCCGCCGTGCCAGTGGACCACACGCCCACCAGCACCACGCGTTCGGCCTCGTCCCGGTCCGCGCCGGGGGAGGCCGGACTGACTGGACTCAGGTCGTGCTCGGCTCCGCTGTCCGGTGTCTCAGTGTCCAGGGCGTCGGCGATACCGGTCGGGGCGGTGGCGTCGCCGTCGGTGTTGCCGGTGTGGTCTGTGGCGGGCATAAGCATCCTTTCGGACGGGATCGGTTCCAGGGTCGTGCGCGGCGTCCGGCCGCTGGGAGCGCCGTGGCTCCCGGAGGTCGGGGGCGCGCGGCCGGTCAGGGATCGCCTCACCCCTGCCACGCCTCCGGTGCCTCTCCACCGGCGCCGACCGGTGGGAACACGGCCGCCAGCTCCTCGTGCTCCCGTTCCCCCAGCTCCAGTTCCAGCGCCCGCATGGCGGAGTCCAGCTGCCCGGTGTCGCGCGGTCCGATCACGGCCCCGCTGATCCCCGGGCGTGACAGGAGCCAGGACAGGGCCGCCTCGGCCGGGTCCAGGCCCGCGTCCGCGCAGAATCGCTCGTACCGCTCGACCGACTCCCGGAGCCGGGGCAGCATCCGCTGGGCGCGCCCCTGGGCCGACTTGACCGCGGTGCCCTCGGCCAGCTTCCGCAGGGCGCCGCCGAGCATCCCGCCGTGCAGCGGGGACCAGGCGAAGACGCCAAGGCCGTAGGAGCGGGCGGCGGGCAGCACCTCCAGCTCGGCGTGCCGAACGGCCAGGTTGTACAGGCACTGTTCGGTGACGAGGCCCAGGGACCCGCGACGCGCCGCGTGCTCCTGTGCGCCCGCGATGTGCCATCCCGCGAAGTTGGAGGACCCGACGTAGCGGACCTTGCCGCTGGCCACCAGCTGGTCCAGGGCCTGCCAGACCTCCTCCCACCGGGCGGAGCGATCCATCCTGTGCAGCTGGTAGAGGTCGATGTGGTCCACGCCGAGCCGTCGCAGCGACGCCTCGCAGGAGGCGATGATGTGGCGGGCGGAGAGTCCGCGGTCGTTGACCCCCTCCCCCATCGGCTCACCGACCTTGGTCGCCACGAGCACGTCGTCCCGGCGGCCCCGTCGGGACAACCACCGGCCCACGAGTTCCTCCGTGTGCCCCTTGTGGACCCGCCAACCGTAGATGTCGGCCGTGTCCACGCAGTTGACGCCCCGGTCGACGGCCGCGTCCATCAGCCGCCGCGCCTCGTCGTCGGGCACCCGCCCGCTGAAATTGACCGTTCCCAGCCACAGGCGGCTGACCCGGGTCGCGCTGCGCCCCAGCGGTACGTACATCTCTGTCCTCCCGTCTCCGGTCACGCTCGGTCGGCTCCCTTCCCCGCTCCTTCCGGCCCCGTACGGGCCAGTGCGCCGACCACGGCGGCGATCCCGTCCCCGAGCCGCACTCTGGGGCGCCACCCGGTGGCCGCGACGAACGCGGAGGGGTCGGAGTCCGGGGTCCGGAAGTCGCCCGCGTCCGCGTGTTCCGGCGGCTCCACCGGGACCACCGCGACCCGTGGACGTCCGGTGCGCTCGGCCGCGGCCTCGGCGACAGCGCCGAAGACCTCGTCGAGCCGGTGGCCGTGCCCCGTCCCCACGGTCCAGGCGCTCCCG
>NZ_ANBC01000638.1 GCF_000341125.1 Nocardiopsis lucentensis DSM 44048
CGCGGCGTCCCGTACGTCGAGGAGGTCCCGTTCGACCGACCCGTCGTGCCACAGCGGGAGCGGCTGCCCGGCCAGCGCCCGGCCGGCCATCGCCGAGACCACGCCCCGCCCGGTGGCGCCGCCCAGCGGGCTGGCGCCGAAGACGGTGCACAGCCGCAGCACCGTCGCGTTGATCCGGCCCTCCGCGTGCGCCGTCAGCAGGACCCGCTCAGCGGCGGCCTTCTGCGCGGCGTAGGTCCCGGGCACGGGCGGCCGCTCGTCTCCGGCCTGGATCGTGCTGGTGAAGACCACCGTGGGTGGACGGGCGGCGTCCCCGGTGCGGCCGAGTGCCGCGACCAGGTCCCAGACCAGGCCGACGTTGAGGCGCTCGGTGCGTTCGTCGGCCTCGCGCCAGGACCTGTGACCGCCGATGCTCGCCGCCAGGTGCACCACCGCGTCGGCGCCTCCGACCGCCTCGGCCGCCCGTCCCGGCAGGGACAGGT
>NZ_ANBC01000639.1 GCF_000341125.1 Nocardiopsis lucentensis DSM 44048
GACGACGATCCGTGGCCGGTGGCCCCGCGCGTCCGCGTACGTCATCGGCGCGCTCACACGGTGTCGAGCTCGGGGAGCGGGAACACCAGCCGTCCGCCGGAGGCGAGGAAGTCCCGTTCCCTCTCGACAAAACCCTTCCGGTAGATCCACGGGAGGACCAGCAGCTGGTCCGGCCGCATCGCCTTGGCCTCCTCCTCGGAGACGATGGGGATGCGCGTGCCGGGGGTGAAGCGCCCCGCCTTCTCGGGGCTGACCTCGCCGACGCAGGGAAGTTCGCGTTCGGTGATCCCGCAGTACTGGAGGATCACGTTGCCCTTGGTCGATGCGCCGTACCCGGCGGTGAGCCGGCCCGCGTCGAGGGAGTCGGCGAGGAAGGAGCGCAGGGCGTCCCGCTGGTGTTCGACCCGCCGCGCGAAGGTCTCGAAGGGGGCCATGGTGTCGATCTTAGCCTGGCTCTCCAGGGCGCGGACGCGGTCCAGCCCATTCTCGTCCACGGTGTGCGGTGACGTGGATCTGGCCAGCGTCACGCAGAGGCTGCCCCCGTAGACGTCGGTGATCTCGGCGCTCAGGACGGTGAGGCCGACTCGCTCAGCCATCCACTCGATCTGCCGCAGCGCGTAGTACTCCAGGTGCTCGTGGCAGACGATGTCGTAGGCGTCGGCCTCCAGCATGGAGGGCAGGTAGCTCTGCTCCATCAGCCAGACCCCGTCGTCGGCGAGGATGTCGCGAACGTCGCGCATGAACGCCAGGGGGTCAGGCAGGTCGTAGAACATCGCGATCGAGGTGACCACCCGGGCGCGTTCGTCTCCGAAGCGCTCGGTGAAGACGTCGCGGGAGAAGTAGTCGACGATCAGCTCGGCGTCGTCGGGGTACCTGTCGCGGAACTTGCCGCCGGTCGGGTCGATACCGACCCGCCGCAGCCCCGCGTCCGGGTAGCTCCTGAGCAGGGTGGCGTCGTTGCTGCCGATGTCGACGACGATGTCGCCGGCGCCGAGTTCGACGCGTCGGCGCACCGACTCGACCTTTCCCCTCAGGTGGTCGACCATGAACGGCCGGATGCCGGAGCGGTAGCCGTAACCCTCCCCGTACATCAGCCCCGGGTCGGGGGTGTGTCGCAGCTGAACCAGCCCGCAGCCCGATGGCGAGCACTTCACCAGCTCCAGGGGGAACTCGGGGACGACCTCCTCCCGACTGCGCGGGAAGACCCCGGTCAGGGCCTGTTCTCCCAGGTCGAGCACCGGGATTAGCTCACGGTTGTCGCAGACGCGGCAAGCAGGGATGATCATGCGGTCCTCTCGGCGGTCGTCGCGCCAGTGGAGCGGCGCTGCTCGCCGAGTCTGCGCCCCGCGCCGGGCGCGGTGCCACGGTTGGCCGGTCACTTTGTCAATTACGGGGTGGGGGCCGCCCGCGCCCGCCCTCCGGAGCCCGCCGCACTATGTCAGATCGGCCTTGTCCGACCCCGGGGCGCCTCGTAGCATCCGTTCCCGGCTTCGGCTGGGGTCCCCCGGACCGTCCGGGGCCGTCCGCACACCTCGGCACCCCACGAAGGGTCTGGCATGGCTCACATCGCATTCTTCATCCTCCCCGTCGCCGGACACGTGAATCCGACCCTGGGGGTGACGGAGGAACTGGTGGCCCGGGGCCACCGGGTGACCTACGCGCTGCCCGAACAGCTCTCCGGCCGGGCGGTCCGGGCCGGGGCCGACGTGGTCACCTACCCCATGGACCACGACCGGTTCATGGCCGACATGGTGCCGCGTCAGGAGGCCGACGAGTACACGGACGAGGACGAGTACCTCCGTGTCCTGGAGTGGCTCCTGGACATGACCGGTGAGACGATGCCCGTGCTGGAGGAGCACTTCGCGGCGGACCTTCCCGACGTGGTCGTCAACGACCCGTCCTCGTTCTGGACCGGTCGGCTGCTGGCGGACCGCTGGGGGGTGCCGGTCATCCGCAGCACCCCCACCTACGCCGCCAACGAGCACTGGGCGCTGCACCCAGCGGTGGACTCCAACGAAACGCCGGAGGACCCGCGGCTGCTCGACCTGTTCGGCCGGATCGGCAAGGCGCTCCAGTCACACGGAGCCACCGACGACCTGGGCGCGTTCAGCGACGCCGTCCACGGCGGGCCCGGCCTGTTCTACATGCCCCGGGTCTTCCAGTACGCGGGCGAGACGTTCGACGAGCAGCACCACTTCGTCGGCCCCTGCGCCGCCGGGGTGTCCTTCCACGGGACGTGGAGCCCGCCCGAGGACGGGCGGCCGCTGGTGGTGGTCAGCCTCGGCACGCTCTACAACGAGCGCCCGGAGTTCTTCCGGACCTGTGTCGAGGCGTTCAGGGACCAACCCTGGAACGTCCTCCTCGTGCTGGGCGGCGGCCTGCGTCCGGAGGAGGTCGGACCGGTCCCGGACAATGTGCGGGTGCACGACTTCGTCCCCCTCGGTGACGTGTTCCCGCACACCGACCTGCTGGTCAACCACGGCGGTATGAGCACGGCGATGGAGGCGTTCACCCACCGGGTCCCGATCGTGGCGCTCCCGGTGATGCCCGAACCGCGCGCGACCGCGCGCCGCATCGCCGAGCTCGGCCTCGGCGCCCAACTGCCCATCGGCGAGGTGACGGCCGAACGGCTGCGGGAGACCGCCCTGAGCGTGCTGGGCGACGACGGGGTCCTGGAGCGGATCGACTGGCTGCGCGAGGAGATCCGCCGCGCGGGCGGGCCGTCCGCGGCCGCGGACGCCATCGAGGGACTGCTGCCCTCGGCGGAGTGATCCGCCCACCCGACCGCACCCACCGATCAGCGGGGGCCAAGAATGATCATCACCGAGACCAGCGTCCGGGACGCCTACCGGATCGTTCCGGAGCCGATCCCCGACTCGCGCGGTCGGCTCTACGAGAGCCTGCGCCACGAGTCGCTGCGGGAGGCCACCGGACACGCGGTGGACATCCGCCAGGTCAACCACACCGTGACCCGGCGCAACGCGATGCGCGGCATCCACGCCACCACGCTGCCGCCCGGCCAGGGCAAGATCGTCACCTGTGTCCGGGGGGCGGCGCTGACCATGGTCGTGGACCTGCGGGTGGGCTCGCCGACGTTCGGCCACCACGAGGCGGTCGAGCAGGACGCGGAGGCCGGGGTCGCCCTGTACCTGCCGGACGGCCTCGGGCTCGGCTACGTGGCGCGCGCCGACGACACCTGCGTCAGTTACCTGTGCACCCGGGAGTACGTGCCGGGCACGATCATCGACGTCGACGCGCTCGACCCCGAGCTGGGTCTGCCATGGGACCTGGCGGAGCCGCCGATCAGGTCCGACCGGGACGCGGCCGCCCCCTCCCTGGCCGAGATCGCCGCCAGCGGTGCGCTGCCCGGCTATGAGGAGTGTCTGCGCTCCTATCCCGTCGGGTGAGGGTGTCGCGGATCCGAATGTCGACATCAACGAAATCAGAAAAGCAGTATCGTCGATAGCCCATCTTGCTATCATCGTTCCCTGGATAGTGAAATCACCGATAACACCCGTGTCGTCCCGAGGACGGCCCCGGATCGGCACGGTGCATCACCGAGGGGAACGACCTTGAGCACAGAGAAGACCCGCGTCGCCGTCGTCACCGGCGCCTCCCGAGGCATCGGCCGCGCCACCGCCACCGCACTCGCCGCCCGCGGGGACGCCGTCGTCATCGGCTACGCGAACGACACCGCCGAGGCCGACGCCGCCGTCACCGAGATCACCGGAGGCGGCGGCCGGGCGATCGCCGTCCAGGCCGACGTCGCCGACGAGCACGCGGTCGCCGGGCTGTTCGACGAGGCCGAGCGCGCTTTCGGCGGCGTCGACGCGGTCGTGCACGCGGCGGCGCGGATGCGGCTGTCCACGATCGTCGACCTCGAACTCGCCGAGCTCGACGAACTCCACCGCACCAACATCCGCGGCACCTTCGTCATCAACCAACAGGCCGCCCGCCGCGTGCGATCCGGCGGCGCGATCGTGAACTTCTCCACCTCCGTCGTCGGCCTCCAGTTCCCGACCTACGGCGCCTACGCCGCGAGCAAGGGGGCGGTGGAGGCGCTGACGCTGATCCTCGCCCGCGAACTGCGCGGTCGCGACGTGACGGTCAACTCCGTCGCCCCCGGCCCGACCGCGACCGCGCTCTTCCTCGACGGCAAGGACGAGGCCACCATCGAGCGGCTGGCCAACCAGTCGCCGATGGAACGGCTGGGCGACCCCCAGGACATCGCGAACGTCGTCGCCTTCCTCACCGGCCCCGAGGGCCGCTGGGTCAACGGACAGAACGTCCGGACCAACGGCGGCGTCGTCTAGGAGGTCCGGTCACCGAACCGGCCGTGGAGGGCGGCGGCGCCGCGCTGACCGGGCGCCCGGGACAGCACCGCCTTCTGCAGGGCCTCCAGCGGACCCGCCGAGAACCTTCGCAGCCACAGTGTCGACCCCACCAGGAGCAGGACGGACACCGCCGCCCAGAGGCCCATCACCCACCACGGGCCGTACGCCTCGAAACGAGCGGCGAGCCCCAGGCCGAACCCGTAGCACAGCAGCGCGCAGACGACGTTCTGCGTCACGTAGCCGGACATCGCCGTCCGTCCCAGCGAGGAGAACGCCCCGACGACGCGGCCCCGGGGATTCACCCGGTCCAGGATCCAGCCGACGGCGCCGATGTAGCCGAGCGCGACGAGCGGGGCCGCCACGTACCGATCGACGAGGAACAGGTCCGGCCCGGCCAGCGACGTGGCCACGTTCAGCGGCACGCCCACGCCGATCCCCCACACGAGCATGCGCGCCCGGAGGCGGCGACCGGTGCCGTCGGCGCCGAGGGCCCCGGCCCGGAACAGTCGCACGCCCAGCAGGAACATGAACAGCAGCAGCCCGAAGGTGACGATCGGCTCCAGGCGCAGCAGGAGGAAGTGGTCGAGCCGGAAGGCCACCTGGTCGAGGTAACCGCCCTCCGCGTACAGGGCCGCCACACGGTCGGGGACTCCGGTGCCCTCCGGTGGCGTGTCGGCCAGCATGACGGCGGTCACCAGGGCGACGAACGCCAGGTGCAGGGAGAGCGCCGTCCACATCACGGCGCCCCGCGCCCGGTCGGACCGGGTGAGCAGCCAGGCGACCACCACGGACACGGCGGCGTACCCCATGAGCACGTCGGCCGCGAAGACGAGGGTGAAGTGCACCAGGCCCTCGGTGAACAGGAAGAGCGCCCGCCACATGTAGGGTCCCGGCCAGCGTCCGCCCCGCCGTGCCGCCGAGCGGTACTGGATGGGCAGGCCCACCCCGAACAGCAGGGTGAGCATGGACAGGAACTTGCCGTTGGAGACGAGCAGGAAGACGCCCTGGGCCAGGCCGGCGGCCGACGGGTCGGCCAGGTAGGCGCCCATCGGGCTGAGCATGTCGGTCTCGTGGAGCATGACGCCCTCGCCGCCCCGGGCGGTGAAGATCCACACGTTGGTGGCCAGGGTGCCCAGGATGGCGAGCCCGCGCAGGACGTCGAGCAGCGGCATCCTCGTGCCCGGTCCCGCTCGGTCGTCGGCCGGTCGGGTCGGTCGGACGTCACTGGTCATGCCGGTCCCCTTCGTGGTGCTCGGACGCGTGGTCGGGGCTCCCAGGGGCAGTGCGAAGCCGGTCGAGGTAGGTGCGCAGAGAGTCGCGGATCTCCTCCGCCGGGAACTCCCGCGTGGTGACGAGGTGGTGCAGGGTCAGGCCGTCGACGAAGGCCACGAGCCTGGTGGCCTCACCGCGCGCGTCGATCCCCTCCGGCAGGTCCCCGCGTCGCGCGGCGTCCTCGAAACCGTGGGCGATGCCGGCGACGAGGGCCGCGGTCGTGTCCTGGTGCAGGCGCGCCATCTCCGGGTCGGTGAGGGTCGCGGGGAGGAACTCCAGCCAGACGGTCAGCTCCAGACGGCGTTCGTCGTCGAGTGGCAGGAGGGTCTCGGCGAAGCGGTACAGCAGCTCGCGGTAGGTGCCCTTCCCGTCGATCGCGCGGAAGCGCTCCTCGGCACGCTGGTACATGTGCCGCACCCCGAACCGCAGGAGGTCGGACTTGGTACGGAAGTAGCGCTGCACCAGCCCCACGGAGACGCCCGCCTCGTCGGCGACGTCCGCGAGGGTCGTCCTGGCCAGCCCGCGGTCCGCCACCGTGCGCATGAGCGCCTCAGCGACCTGGCGCCGCCGTCCTTCGTGGTCCGCTGTCCGTGCCATGAAAAAATATTAGCGACATATTTTTATTCACGCCAGCCCGCCACCCGCCGGGACGCCCCTGAGGGAACCCGGAGACTCCGACCACTTGACCTCAACTTAACTTGAGGTAGGAGGCTGGGTTCCGCGCCGCGGGAAGCGGCGCCAACCGATCTGAGGAGCGATGACGATGCGTGCGGTCCGAGTCAGGGAGTTCGGCGGCCCCGCGGTACTGGCGACCGAGGAGGTGCCCGACCCCGTCGCGGCCCCCGGGGAGGTCGTGATCGACGTCACCACCGCCGACATCCTGTTCCTCGACACCCTCCTGCGCCGGGGATGGGGACAGGACTTCTTCCCGGTTCCCCTCCCCTACACGCCCGGTTCCGGGGTGGCCGGGACGGTCTCCTCCGTGGGGGAGGGCGTGGACGCCGCGTGGATCGGGACCCGGGTGATCGCCGAGACCGGACGGGGCAACCCCGGGAGCGGGCAGATCATCCCGACCGACGGCTACGCCGAGCGGACGGCGACCCCCGAGGAGCGGCTCATCCGGGTGCCCGACGGTCTCGACCCGACCCACGCCGTGTCCCTGCTGCACGACGGAGCCATGGCCAAGCTGCTGGAGGGGGCCGCCCGGTTCGAGCCCGGCACGTGGGTCCTGGTCGCGGCGGCCGCGGGCGGCGCGGGCAGCCTGGTCGTCCAGCTGGCGCGTGCCGCGGGGGCGCACGTCGTCGGCGCGGCCCGGGGCGAGCGCAAGCTCGACCTCGTGCGCTCCCTGGGCGCCGACGCGGCCGTCGACTACTCGAAGCCGGGCTGGGTCGAGGAGGTGCGCGCGCTCACCGGAGGGGAGGGCGCGCGCGTGGTCCTGGACGGGGCCGGCGGCGATCTGGGCGCGGCGGCCTTCGGCGCCGTCGCCGACGGGGGCCGCTTCATCAGCTACGGAACCGCGTCCGGCTCGTTCGCCGCGGTCGACGAGGAGGAGGCCGAGCGCCGGAAGGTGACGGTCACCGGACTCCTCGACCTGGAGGGCAACTCGCCGTCACACAAGCGCGAGCTGACCCGGGGCGTCCTGGAGTTGGCCGCGGAGGGGCGCGTCACGCCGAGGATCGGGACCACGCTCCCCCTGGAGCGCGCGGCCGAGGCGCACGCCGGGCTGGAGGAGCGCACGTCCGTCGGGAAGACACTCCTGGTGGTCTGAGGAGCGTGCCTCGGAGCTTCCCTCCGGGGGCTCCCGACCGAGCTCCGGTCCGGGGTGCGCGGCGGCGGACATGGTCTCCCCGTGGACCGCCTCCGCCGCCGCGCCCTACGGTGGGGTCCACCCCCAGCGACCCCCGGGAGCCCCATGCCCAGCCCTCCGATCACGCGCCGTGCCGGCCTCCTCGTCGGCGGCGGGGCCCTGTTCGCGGCGGCCTCCGGTTCCACCGCTCCCGACGACGCCTGGGACGCCGTGGTGGTCGGCGCGGGGATGGCCGGGCTCTCGGCGGCACGCAACCTCGCCGACCACGGGTGGCGGGTGGCGGTGGTGGAGGCGCGCGACCGGATCGGCGGCCAGCTGTACACCGACCACGCGTTCAGCTCCGTCCCGGTGGAGCTGGGCGCCGGGCTCATCCACGGCGCCTCCGTCTCGACCTGGGAACTCGTCGAGCTCACCGGGGCGGCCACCGAGCGCGTGCGCTCCGCGTCGGAGGCCGGCCCCGAGATCGACCTCCGCTCCCCTCCGCGCCCGCACGAGGACGCCGCCGGGTACCTGCGGCGGGTGGGCGTGCCCGAGCACGCCTGGCCCGCGGTGGCGATCGACGGCGAACCGCTGGACCGGTGGAGCGCGGCCTGGATGTACGAGCAGGGCCACTTCGACTGGTGGTCCGCCTCCCGCGAGCACTTCCGGGTGGCCGACGGCTACGACCGGCTCCTCCTCCCGCTCGCCCACGGCCTGCCCGTCGCCCTCGGCGCCCCGGTCCGGCGGGTGCGCTGGTCGCGCGCGGGCGTGGAGCTGGCGGTCGACTTCCCCGACGGTCCCGGCCGGGTGCGCGCCCGCCGGTGTGTGCTCACCCTGCCGATCGGGGTGCTGCGGTCGGGGGACGTCGTCTTCGAGCCGGGGCTCCCGCCCTCCCACCGCGACGCGATCGACGCGCTCGACGGCGCCGTCGTCACCAAGCTCCTCTACGAGTTCGACCACCGCGTCCTGCCCGAGAACGACGACTCCCTTCCGTGGGACCCCGGGGCGGGGTTCGTCTTCTCCCGTGTGACCGCCGGAGAACCGGAGGTCGTCACTGTGTGGGCCGCCGGTGACCTCGCCAGGGAACTCCTCGCCATGGGCCGGGAGCGGCGGCTGGACACCGGGCTGGACGCCCTACGCCGGGCCGTGGGGGACCGGGGGCTGCGGCCGGCCCGGCGGACCGATCACGACTGGTCCGCCGACCCGTACAGCCGGGGCGCCTACCTCCACGTCCCGCCGGGTGCCCACGACGCCCCGGCCGCGCTGGCCGCACCGGTGGCGGGGGTCCTGTACTTCGCGGGGGAGACGACCACCGGTGAGAACACCGTGGACGGCGCCTACGACCACGGATACGACGCCACCGACGCCCTGCTGGCGGACCCGTAGGCGCGAATCCAACCGACGCGTGCACCTGTGATGCAATATGCGCGGTTCGGGGAGCCGTACGCCCCCGACACAGCCAACGGCACATCGAGACAGGAGGGTGCGCGCAGATGACCAACCGCGCGTACGTGATCGCAGGGTCGGAGGCCACCGGCGGCGCTGGGATCCAGGCCGACCTCAAGGCCTTCCAGGAGCTGGGCGTCTACGGGGTGGGGACGATCACCTGCATCGTCTCCTTCGACCCCGCGAACGGGTGGGGCCACCGCTTCGTCCCCGTCGAACCGGGCGTCATCGCCGACCAGATCGAGGCGGCGACCTCCTGCCACGACCTGGACGTGGTGAAGGTCGGGATGCTCGGCACCCCCGACACCATCGACGTGGTCTCCCGCTCCCTGGCCGCCCGCCCGTGGCGCCACGTGGTGCTCGACCCGGTGCTGATCTGCAAGGGCCAGGAGCCCGGCGCGGCTCTGGACACCGACAAGGCGCTCACCGAGAAGGTCCTGCCCCTGGCCACGGTCATCACGCCGAACCACTTCGAGGCGCGCGCCCTGGCGGGCATGGACCGGATCGACACGGTGGACGACCTGGTCGAGGCGGCGCGGCGCATCCACGCGCTCGGTCCCACCCACGTCGTCGCCAAGGGCGGTGTGGAGCTGCCCGGCCCGGACGCGGTGGATGTGTACTTCGACGGCGAGGAGGTCACGGTCCTGCGCGCGCCGAAGATCGGCGACGAACGGGTGAGCGGTGCGGGCTGCACGTTCGCCGCGGCCATCACCGCCGAACTGGCCAAGGGAGCCGAGGTGGGCTCGGCCGTGGCCACCGCCAAGGGGATGGTCCGCGAGGGGATCGCCCAGCGCCTGACCACGCACGCCCCCTTCGCCTCCGTGGTCCCGCTGGCCCCGTAGGTCCGGCGGCCGACGATCACCTCCGGGCGGGTGGGGACGACGGTCTCCCCCGCCCGGACCGTGTGTGCCGGGGGGACCCGAGGAACACCGCCTAGTCGAGGGTGTCTCCCAGGGACACCAGGAGCTTGCGCAGCAGCACGGCGAGCTGGTCGCGCTCCCCCTCGTCCAGCACCTCCAGGAGCCGCTCCTGGTTGGCCACGTGTCCGCCCACCACCCGGTCGACGATCTCCAGCCCCTCCGGAGCGAGTGTCACCAGCGTCCTCCGCCGGTTCGTCGGGTCGACCTGCCGCGTCACGAACCCCCGGGAGGCCAGCCGGTCCACGCGGTTGGTCATCGCCGCACCGCTCACCATCGTCATGGCCACCAGCTCCTTGGGCGTCAGGGAGTAGGGCTCGCCCGACCGGCGGAGCGTGGCCAGTACGTCGAACTCCCACCGCTCCAGGCCCTCCTCGGCGAGGAACCTCTCGACGGAGCGCCAGAGCAGCGGCGTCGCACGGCCCATCCGGCCGATGATCCCCATGGAGGACACGTCCAGGTCGGGGCGTTCGCGTGCCCACTGGCTGAGGAAAACGTCGACGGCGTCGTTCATCCGGCGATCATAGCCCCGCTCGCTTGACCCGACGGACTCCCGCGACCTAATATTTCGACATCGAAAGGTTCGTTATCGAAAGGTTCGCCATGGAAATGAGATCCCGACCCCCTGTCACCGAGGCGGTCGGGCCCCGGCGCGGCGTCCGCCGCCTCCGGCCGGCCCCCCTGCCCGACGACCTCCCCACCGAACTCCTCGCCTCCGGAACCTCCCGATGACCCGCGGTCGCGTCGCCCTCGACTCCCTACTCACGCTGATCGCCCCGGTGGTGTGGGGCAGTACGTACATCGTCACCACCGAACTCCTGCCGCCCGACCGCCCGCTGCTGGCCGCCGCCATGCGCTCCCTGCCCGCCGGACTGGTCCTCCTCGCCGTCTGCCGCGTCCTGCCGCGCGGTGTGTGGTGGTGGCGCGTCCTCATCCTCGGCGCGCTCAACATGGGCGTCTTCTTCTACCTGCTCTTCGTCGCCGCCTACCTCCTGCCCGGCGGCGTCGCGGCCCTGGTCATGTCCGTCCAGCCGATGCTGGTGCTCGTCCTGGCCGCACTGGTCCTCGGCAACCGTGTCAGGCCGGTCCACGTTCTGGCCTGCGTGCTGGGCGTCGTCGGCGTGGGCCTGCTCGTCGTCGGACCGGAGGCGGAGCTGAATCCGTGGGGTGTCCTGGCCGGGATCGCGGCCGCCGCCTGCATGGCGACCGGGATCGTGCTCACCAAGCACTGGGGGCGTCCCCAGGGGGTGGGCGTCCTGGCGATGACCGGATGGCAGCTCACCGCGGCCGGACTCCTCCTGGCACCGGCCACCCTGGTCGTGGAGGGGCTGCCCGCCCAGATCACCGGGCCCAACCTCGCCGGGTTCGCCTACCTCAGTCTGGTCGGCGCCCTGTTGGCCTACTCCCTGTGGCTACGCGGCCTCGACCGCCTGCCCGCGGTGACCGTGTCCTTCCTGTCCTTCGGCAGCCCGTTGGCCGCGACGGTCCTGGGCTGGGCGGTCCTCGGCGAGGCCCTGACCCCGGTCCAGCTGGCCGGGGCCCTGATCGCGGTGGCGGCGGTGTCCGTCGTCCAGGTCGTCGCGCCTCGGGGCGGCCCGGCTCGGAGCGCGGGCCACCGGGAGGGCGCACCCCGCGAGGAGGCAGCCGTCGGAACCAGGGGGTGAGGCGCCGGAACACGACTCACGCGCACGGGTTCGGGCGGTGGCCTTCGAGAACCGTTTCCCCGCCACCGCTGTCGGAGCGCGCGGCGAGGCCACCGGCGCGGCGCCGGTGGCCTCGAAAAGCGTCGGACGAGGCGGCCGCTCAGGCGGCTCCCCCGGGTTTCCTGGCGTACATGCCGTCGGCCAGGTAGACGATGACGGCCGCGACCAGCACCTGGACGATCAGCACCCACCACCACATGGACGAGATGAGGTTGGCGAGGAAACCGCCGACGAAGGCGGCCACGATGCCCAGGAGCAGGGTCAGCCATATCGGCAGGGGGGGGGTT
>NZ_ANBC01000640.1 GCF_000341125.1 Nocardiopsis lucentensis DSM 44048
CCCAACGCACCGATGATCAGACCGACGACGATCGCGCTGATGATTCCGGTGATCTCCACGGGTCCCTCCCTGGTCGACGCCCTTACCCTCGTTCCCACTGGTCAGCCGATGGACACCGCGCGCACGCCGACGGGGGCAACCCTTGGCAGGACCTTGCCCGATGCGTGGGCCGCGCGTGGCCGGATCCAGCCCGTGTCCGGCGTGTCCCCTTCTGCCGTCGGCAGAAGCGCGCCCGGTCCCTCCCCCGCCCCGCGCGCGCGGCGTACGCTCGGAGTCGGAGCAGCGCCGCACGCCCCCGGGAGGCACCGATGACCGACACCGTCCTTCGCTCCCTGGACGAGGCCCGCCGGGGTCCCCGACCGGAGACGCGTGGGGAGCCCGCGGAGCGCGGTGAGCCGCTCATGCGCGACCTCATCGGCGACCTGCTGCGACGCACTCGGACCGAGCAGGGGCGAACGCTCCGGGACGTCGCCGAGGACGCCCAGGTCTCGCTCCCCTACCTGTCGGAGATCGAACGGGGCCGCAAGGAGGCCTCCTCCGAGGTACTCGCCGCGGTGTACCGCTCCCTGGGCCTGAGCCTCACCGACGTCCTCGCCGAGCTGTACCAGAGCACCGTCCTGACGACCCCGTTCCGGACCGGTACCGGCCTGGGCGACTTCCGTCGGGCCGGCGCGACCGCCGTCCCCGCGCCCGCGCACGGGGCTCAGGTCATGTCCCTGGCCGCCTGAGCGGCACCGCCTCCGGATCAGCGGAAACGGTCGCCGTGCACCGCGGCCGGGCCGGAGGGGTCCGGCCCGGCGGGGATCGGACGGTACCGCGGCCCCGGCCCTCTCACGCGGCCTGGCGTGCCCCGCTCGACAGTGCGCGGGTGGTGACGATCCCGTCCACCAGCCCGTAGTCCCTGGCCTGTCCGGCGGTGAAGATCCTGTCCCGGTCGGTGTCGGCCCGCAGCCGCTCCACCGTCTGTCCGGTGTGCCGGGACAGGATCGTCTCGACCTGTGAACGCACGCGCAGGATCTCCTCCGCCTGGATCTCCAGGTCGGCGGCGACCCCCTGCCCCTCGGTCGACGGCTGGTGCAGCAGCACCCGCGCGTGCTCCAGCGCCATCCGCTTGCCCGCCGTCCCCGCCGCGAGCAGCACGGCCGCGGCCGAGGCCGCCTGGCCCATGCACACCGTGGCGACGTCGGCCCGCACGAACCGCATGGTGTCGTAGATGGCGGTCAGCGCCGTGAACGATCCGCCCGGCGAGTTGACGTACAGCTGGATGTCGGTCTCGCTCGACTCGTAGTCCAGGTGCAGCATCTGCGCCATGACCACGTTGGCGACGTCGTCGTCGATCGGCGTCCCCAGGAAGATGATCCGCTCCGACAGCAGTCGGCTGAACACGTCGGAGGACCGCTCGCCCCGGGGAGTGCGCTCCACGACCATCGGCACGGTGTAACGTCCGCTCACTTGTCCTCTCCCCCGATCCGGTTCGCGAACCCGGGCGCCGCGGTCCCGAGGCGGAACCCGGATCCCGACAACTCCGACACCGACGTCACCACGTGGTCCACGAAGCCGTAGTCCTTGGCCTCCTGGGCGGTGAACCACGCGTCGCGGTGCTGGTCCTCGGCGACGGTCTCCTCACTCTGACCGGTGTGCTCGGCGATGAGCCGAACCATGGTCCGCTTCGTGTGCGCGAGGTTCTCCGCCTGGATGGCGATGTCGGCGGCGGTCCCGCCGAGCCCGCCCGAGGGCTGGTGCATCATGATCCGCGCGTGCGGCAGGCTGTAGCGCTTGCCCGCCGTCCCGGCACAGGCCAGGAACTGGCCCATACTGGCGGCGAACCCCATCACCAGCGTGGACACGTCGTTGGGGATGAACCGCATCGTGTCGTAGACGGCCATTCCCGCGTAAACGGAGCCGCCGGGGCTGTTGATCGCGAGGGTGATGTCACGCCGGGGGTCCTCGTCGGCCAGCAGCAGCATCTGGGCGCACACCCGATTGGCGCTGGTCTCGTCCACCTGTGTGCCCAGCAGCACGATGCGGCTGCGCAGCAGGCGGGCGGCCAACTGGTCGTCGAAGGCGCCACCCGCGGCGTCCTGTTCGGCGACGGGCCGTTCGTGGGTCAGCATGGAACTCTCCTCCACCGGTCGGCGGAGCGTTCGTCCGCCCGGCCGGTGGTTCCACCCTGCGGCGGCGCGCCCGGGGACTTCCACCGTTTCGGCCCGGGGCAGATCTGCCCACGGCAGACCCTGGGCAGCACGTGGGGAAACATCCTGGCCAGGACCCCGTGATCCGCTCCACGGCATCGTGCGCCGCGGGGCGGGTTCACACGTCGTCGAGGGCCTCGCGCAGGTCGCGCAGGATGGTGACCACGTGCGGCCGCAGCGACGGCCGGATCGCGTCGTACATCTTGCGCTGCTTGAGCTCCAGCGCACTCCGACGGACGGAGAGGATCCGCTCACCCTCCTCGGTGATGTGCACCACCGTGCTGCGCTCGTCCCGCTCGGACCGACGGCGCGCCATCATGCCCTTGCGCTCGAGCTGTTGGATCATGCGAGTGGCGGAGGGGGACGACACGCCGACGACCCGGGCGACCGCGCCGACGCTCGGCTCGTCCATGCCGCGTACGGCCTCCATCAGGAGCGCCTGCGTCAGCGTGAGCTCCTCGTGTCCTTGGCCGCTGCGGGAACGGGCGTGTATCGCGGCGTTGATCAGTTCGGTCCAAGCGCGCTGGAACTCGTCGAGCCCGGCGTCGGGCGGCTCGGCGTCACGTGCTTCGGGGTCGGGCGGCTCGACTCCGGGTTCGGCTGTCTCGTCAGACACGAAACGATCCTCGCTGACTGGGCGCAGGCCACACACCTGGACGCGCGCGGCGGTTTGATTATTGTGTAGTCTAGCTATTAGATAGCCAAGGTACGCAATTTCACGATGATCCATGCCCCGCCGAGGCCGAACCGACACCTCCGCCCGCGGAATCGTCGCCCCGGCCCCGGGGCGGGTGTCCGCTCCGGATGCAAGCGGGCCCGGACCCATCCGGGAGGGACGCATTGACCACCGTGCTCGTCGCACACTTCATCGCTGCGGCGCTCGCCCCCCTGCTCGTACGGCGATGGGGCCGAAGCGCGTTCATCGCGCTCGCCGCCGTCCCCGGCGCCGCCACCGTCTGGGCCCTCCTCCAGGCCCCCGCGATCACGCGCGGCGACACGCTCTCGACGTCGGTCGCGTGGGCGCCGCAGTTCTCGCTGCGGCTGGGCCTGTACATGGACGCGCTCGGACTGGTGATGACGCTCATCGCCGCCGGTGTCGGCGCGCTCATCCTCGTCTACTGCTCCCGCTACTTCGAGGACTCCGAACCCGGGCTCGGCCGGTTCGCGGGCGTGTTCACCGCCTTCGCCGCCGCCATGCTCGGCCTGGTCCTGGCCGACGACCTCATCCAGCTCTTCGTGTACTGGGAGCTGACCACCGTCTTCTCCTACCTGCTCATCGGGCACAGCACCGAGCAGAAGGAGAGCCGCCGCGCCGCCATGACCGCGCTGACGGTCACCACCGCGGGCGGGCTGACCATGTTCGTCGGCCTGATCATGCTGGGTCGGGCGGCGGGCACCTTCGTCATCTCCGAGATCGTCGCCGACCCGCCGCCCGGCGGCACCGCCCTCAACATCGCCCTGGCGCTCATCATGATCGGCGCCATGTCCAAGTCGGCCCTGACCCCCTTCAGCCTGTGGCTGGCC
>NZ_ANBC01000641.1 GCF_000341125.1 Nocardiopsis lucentensis DSM 44048
CCGCGGCGATGGTCAAGGCCGGTGTCTACCTCACCGCCCGCCTCACCCCCGCCTTCCACGACGCCGCAGTCTGGCAGTCCATGGCCTTGGCCTTCGGCGTGCTCACCATGCTGCTCGGGGGGTGGAAGGCGCTGCGCCAGTTCGACCTGAAACTCGTCCTGGCCTACGGCACCATCAGCCAACTCGGCTTCCTCGTCGCCCTCCTCGGAGCCGGGACGCGGGCCGCGGCACTCGCCGGCGTCTCGATGCTCGTCGCGCACTCCCTGTTCAAGGCCGCGCTGTTCCTCGTGGTCGGGATCATCGACCACGCCACCGGCACCCGCGATCTGCGTGAACTCTCGGGTCTGCGCACGGCGATGCCCGGCACGTTCTGGACCGCGCTCCTCGCCCTCGTCTCGATGGCGGGCCTGCCGCCCGCCGTCGGCTTCGCCGCCAAGGAACTGGCCTTCGGCGCCTTCACCGGGGGCGGAGCGGTCGACACCGCCGTGCTCGTCGGCCTGGTCGCCGGGTCCACCCTCACCGTCGCCTACAGCCTGCGCTTCCTGTGGGGCGCCTTCGCGGTGAAGGAGAACGTCCCCGGCACCCCCGTCCACGCGCCCGGGCCGCTGTTCCTGGCACCCGCCGTGATCCTCGCCGTGCTCGGCCTGCTCGGCGGCCCGTTCTCCGGTCTGCTCGACCCGCTCCTGGCCGCCTACGCCGACACCGTCCCCCTGACGCCCGGCGCCGAGACCACCCACCTGCTCCTGTGGCACGGGTTCGAGTTCCCGCTCCTGCTGTCCGCCCTCTGCCTGGCCCTGGGCTACGTGCTCTTCCTCCTGCGCCACCGGGTGGTGCGGCTGGGCGTGCGCACGGCGTTCGTGGACCCCGACCGGATCTACCGGCGGATGCTCGCCACCCTGGAGAACGTCGCCCTCCAACTCACCGGAGGGACGCAGCGCGGTTCGCTGCCCGTCTACCTCGGCACGATCCTGGTCACCGTGGTGGTGGTGTCGGGGTGGCCGATCCTCACCGGCCGCCTGTGGGAGCTGCCCGCGCCGCCCGTACGGGTGTGGGACACCCCCGTGCAGGTGATTCCGACCGTGATCATCATCCTCACCTGCCTGTTCGTCCTGTTCGTACGGCGCCGCCTGTTCGCGGTCGTCCTCGTCGGGATGACCGGCTACGGGTGCGCGGTGCTGTTCTTCCTCCAGGGCGCCCCCGACCTCGCGCTCACGCAGTTCCTCGTGGAGACCGTGAGCCTGGTCGTCTTCGTCCTGGTCCTGCGCCGCCTGCCCGCCCGTTTCTCCACCCCGGCCCTGCGCGGCCGCCGCATGTGGAACCTGGTGATCGGTGCGGCCACCGGGGCGCTCGTGGCGAGCATGACCTACTTCGCCCTCGCCGGGCGCCAGGACGAGTCCGTCTCACCCGGGTTCGTCGGCGCCGCCCACGAGGTCGGCGGGGAGAACATCATCGCCGTCCTGCTCGTCGACGTGCGCGCCTGGGACACCATGGGTGAGATCTCCGTCCTCGGCGCGGCCGCGGCGGGCGTGGCCAGCCTGATGTTCGTGCGCCGACGCGCCCAGCCGCGCGGCGGGCCCCACGGTCTGCGCCCGGTGTCGCACACCGCTCCGCACGCTCCCCCCGGAGGGGGCGAGGCCATCGACCTCGGCGGCCTGCGCGCCGCGCCGCGCGAGACGCACATCCGGCCCGCCGCCACGCGGACGTGGCTGACGGGCGCCGAAGCCCTGCCCACGGAGCGGCGGTCGGTCATCTTCGAGGTGGTCTCGCGCTTCCTCTTCCCGGTGATCATGGTGATCTCCGTGTACCTGCTGCTCACCGGCCACTCGGCGATCGGCGGCGGCTTCGCCGGGGGCATCGTGGCCGGACTCGCTCTCATCGTCCGCTACCTCGCGGGCGGCCGGTTCGAGCTGTACGCGACCGCCTGGGTGCAGCCCGGCGCCCTCATCGGCGCGGGGCTGGCCCTGTCGACCGGGATGGCCCTGGCCGGACCGCTGTTCGGCGACGACATCCTGTCCGGCGGGTCCCTGGACGTGCACGTCCCGTTCATGGGCCACCTGCACCTGACCACGGGTCTGGTGTTCGACACCGGCGTGTACCTGCTGGTGATCGGCCTGATCCTGGACATCCTCCGCAGTCTCGGAGCCCGTATCGACGAACAGATCGAACGGGACGCCGCGCACACCGCGGAGGCCGCCCGACGCGGGGCCGAGTCCCCGGCCGAGGAGGTCACCTCGTGAACGACACTCCCAGCCTCGTCCTCGTCCTCGTCGTCGGCGTCCTGGTCGCGGTGGGCGTCGTGCTCCTCCTGGAGCGCAGCCTGACCCGTGTCCTCCTCGGATTCGTCGTGCTCAGCAACGGCGTCAACCTGATGATCCTCGCCTCGGGCGGCGCGGCCGGCGGTCCGCCGATCCTCTGGCTCACCGACCCGGACGAGATGACCGACCCCCTCCCGCAGGCGATGATCCTGACCGCCATCGTCATCACCCTCGGCATCACCGCGTTCCTGCTGGCCATGGCCTACCGGAGCTGGCAGCTGGAGGGCAACGACGAGGTCCAGGACGACGCCGAGGACCTGCGGATCGTCCGGGGCGAGGGCATCCGCGCCGTCCGCAGGCGGTTCCGCCGCGAACGCCGCCGCCTGCGCGCCGACATCCGCGCCCAGCGGGCCGAGCTCCAGGCGACCATCGCGGCCGCCGACGCCCAGGAGCTGGCCGAGCAGGCGCGGATCAAGGCGGAGATCGCCGCCGCGCAGGCCGAGCTGGCCCGGTTCGAGGTCGACGCCGAGGAGAGCGGCGCCGACGAGCACTCCCAGGAGACCGTGCGGCGGCTGACCGACCGCACACAGACGATGGTCGAGCAGGTGGCCGAACTGCGCGGGCGCATCCGCCGGGGCCGCAGGAAGCTGCGGGAGCACCGCCGCGCCGACCGGGCCGCCGAGCGTGAGCTGTGGCGGGAACTGCGGCGCCGGGTCCGCGCCCAGCGGCGGCGGATGCGCCAGACCATGCGGGCCGAGCGCGAACGCCTGGCCCGTGCCGAGGACAGCGAGCTGCAGGGGAACGACTGATGATCGACGCATCCCTCTTCGTCGCGAGCGTGCACTACCTCGTCCCGCTGCCGGTGGTCCTGCCGCTGTTCGCCGCCGGGGTCAAGCTCGCGCTCGGTACCCGCTGGCCCCGGTTCCAGCAGTGGGTCAGCGTCGCCGCGCTCACGGCGGTGCTCCTGATCGGGTTCGCGCTCATGGTCGGCGCCGACACCCTCGGGCCGCTGGCGGTCCAACTCGGCGGCTGGGAGGCTCCGCTCGGGATCACCCTGGTGGCCGACCGGCTGGCGGCCCTGTTCGTGACCGTGTCCGCGGCCATCACGCTGGCCGTGCTCGTGTACTCCATCGGGCAGGGCATGGCGGGCAAGGCCGAGGTGGCGCCGCTGTCGGTGTACCAGCCGACCTATCTGATCCTGGTCGCCGGGGTCTCCAACGCCTTCCTGGCCGGTGACCTGTTCAACCTCTACGTCGGCTTCGAGATCCTGCTGACCGCCAGCTACGTCCTGCTGACCCTGGGCGGGACCCAGCCGCGCATGCGCGCGGGCGCCATCTACGTGGTGGTGTCGCTGCTGTCCTCGGTGCTGTTCCTCATCGCGATCGGGCTCGTCTTCGCGGCGACCGGGACCGTGAACATGGCACTGCTGGCCGAGCGGCTGTGGGACGTCTCCACCGAGCTGCGGCTCGTGCTGGAGGTCATCCTGGTCGTCGCCTTCGGCATCAAGGCCGCCGTGTTCCCGCTGTCGGCGTGGCTGCCCGACTCCTACCCGACCGCGCCCGTCCCGGTCACCGCGGTGTTCGCGGGCCTGCTGACCAAGGTGGGTGTGTACGCGATCATCCGCGCGCAGACCCTGATGTTCCCCGGGACGCAGATCGACACGCTCCTGCTGTGGGTCGCACTGGCCACCATGGTCATGGGCGCGCTGGGGGCGGTGGCCCAGAACGACATCAAGCGCCTGCTGTCCTTCACCCTGGTCAGCCATATCGGGTACATGCTGTTCGGGGTGGCGATCGGTAACGAGTTGGGGCTCTCCGGAGCGGTGTTCTACGTCGCCCACCACATCACCGTGCAGACGACGCTGTTCCTCATCACGGGGCTGATCGAACGGCGCGGCGGGTCCACGTCGCTGGACGACCTGGGCGGGCTGGGGCGGATCGCGCCGGTGCTGGCGGTGCTGTTCTTCATCCCGGCGATGAACCTGGGCGGCATCCCACCGCTGTCCGGGTTCCTCGGCAAGCTCGGCCTGCTCCAGGCGGGTGTACAGTCCGGGACGCCCATGGCGTACACGCTGGTCGTGGCATCGGTGGTGACCAGCCTGCTCACGTTGTACGTCATGGCGCGGGTGTGGAACTACGCGTTCTGGCGGGCACCCGCCGAGGGCATGGTCGCCGAACCGGGCACGGTTCTGGAGGAGAGCGAGGAGGAGGGCGAGACATCCACCGCGGCCCTCGGCCCGGAGGAGGCGGTCGGGCCCTCGTCCCGCCTGGAGGACACCGCGACCCGGGCCGCGACGCGGGTGGTCACGTCGGTGGTCCTGCCCCGGAGCATGGTCGGTGCCACGATGGCGCTGGTCGCCATGGGGTTGGCCCTGACCGTGTTCGCGGGTCCGCTCATCGCCTACTCCTCGGATACCGCGATCGAGCTGATCGAGCGCACTCCGTACATCCACGCCGTACTGGGAGGTAGCCGATGACCGTGGAAAGACCGCGTCGGCGGCGAGGAGCGGCGGGCGGGACGGCGGCGGACGTCCCCTGAGGGCGCTGCGCCATCGGCTGGGCAAGGTGCAGCTGCCCGTCGCGCTCGGCATGACGCTGGTGTGGATGCTGCTGTTCAACGGCTTCCAGTGGCGGGAGGAGTCACTGGGCCTGGCGGTGCTGGGATTCGGCGTGTCGGTGCTGGTCACGGTGGTGTTCCCCCTGCCGCCGATCGGCCCGGGGCTGCGACTGCGTCCGCTGAACACGTTGCGGCTGCTGGCGTTCGTCGCCGTGGACATGGTCATGGCCAGTTTCCAGGTCACGCGGCACGTGTTCGCGCCCGGCCCGCCGGTGCGCAGCTCCGTGATCGCGGTGCGGCTGCGCACCGACTCCGACCTCATGCTCGTGTTCACGTCGATCGCCCTGTCCGCGATCCCCGGGAGCATGGTCGTGGAGGTCGAGCAGCCGAACCGGATGCTGTACGTGCACGCCCTCGGCGCGGTCGACGAGGAGGGGGCCGAGCGGGCCCGCGGCGGGGCGCTGAAGCTGGAGGAGCGCATCGTGCGCGCCATCGGGACCGGTCGGGACATCGCCGACCTGGAGGCCGCGACCGCGGCCGGGAGGGAGGACGCGTGACCGCTCTGTGGATCGCCATCGCCGTGCTGCTCGGGCTGGCCGCCCTGCTCGGCACGGCGCGTCTGATGCTGGGTCCCAGCATCCTGGATCGGGCGCTGTCCGTCGACGTGCTCGTGGCCTCGGCGCTCACCGGCATCGGCGCCTACGCGGCGTTCAACCGCGACCCGTCGGTGCTGCCGATCCTGCTGGTGCTGTCGTTGATCGGGTTCGTGAGCTCGGTCAGCGTCTCCAAGTTCGTGGCCCGCCGCCACCTGAGCGAGCATCCCGGGGACTCCATCGCCGGGGGACCGGGAGGCGCCGGAGGCACGGCGGACACCGGTGGGAAGGGGAGGAACGCGTGAGCGAACCACTGGTCGCGGTCCTGGACTGGATCGCGGTGCTGTGCCTGCTGGCCGGGGCGTCGCTGTCGCTGGTGGCGGGGGTCGGCCTGGTCCGCTTCCCGGATCTGCTGTCCCGGATGCACACGGCGGCCAAGCCCCAGGTGCTGGGTCTGCTCCTCGTCCTCGTCGGTATCGGCCTGCGCATCGCCCCGCAGGAGACCGGCGTGTTCAACACGGGCACGCTGATCCTGGTGGGGCTCTTCCAGGTGCTGACGGTGCCGGTGGCGGGGCACATCGCCGCCCGGGTGGCCTACCGGACCGGACGGATCCGCGACGACCTGCTGGTGACCGACGAGCTGGCCGAGCGGATCGCCGAGCGGCGGGGCGGCGGTCCCCCCGCGGGGGCGGGGGACCGCCGGGTCTGAGGCCACGGGCGGGCAGTAATTTGGGGGGCCTGCCGCTTCGCCTCGGCCCGCCCGTCGCCCTCCACCACCCTCAACGGACGGCCTTCGGCCGCGGAACCTCCCTCTTCGTCGCCCTCCACCACCCTCAACGGACGGCCTTCGGCCGCGGAACCTCCCTCTTCGTCGCCCTCCACCACCCGGGAGCCGCTCCGCGGCGGGGCGGGCACCCTCAACCGACGCCTCCGGCGCAGCCCCCTCCGTAAGAACCCTGCCGGCGCCCGAACGGTAACCCCCTGGGGTGACCGGTCCTGAGGACGTGACCGGGTCACGCCAGCCGTTCGGCCTCCTCGTCGGTCATGAGCCGCGAGCGGATGAGGAAGCGCCGCCCGGTCGGCGCCTCCAGGGAGAACCCCGCCCCGCGCCCCGGGACGACGTCGATCGTCAGGTGGGTGTGCCGCCACAGCTCGAACTGGGCGCGGGACATCCACACCGGAACCGGTTCGGGCCCGCCGACCTCCAGGTCGCCCAGGTGGACGTCCGACGCGCCGGTGCGGAACTCCCCCGCCGGATAGCACATCGGCGAGCTCCCGTCGCAGCATCCTCCGGACTGGTGGAACATGAGCGGTCCGTGCTCGGCGCGCAGGTCGCGGAGCAGGGCGGCGGCCTCGTCGGTGACCGCCACCCGCTCCACCCCCGCGCCGTCGGCGGGGAGGGGCATCAGAACAGCCCCAGCGCCGAGTCGGAGTAGCTCACCAGCAGGTTCTTCGTCTGCTGGTAGTGGTCGAGCATCATCCGGTGGTTCTCCCGGCCGATCCCCGACTGCTTGTAGCCGCCGAAGGCCGCGTGCGCGGGGTAGGCGTGGTAGTTGTTCACCCACACGCGTCCGGCCTGGATGTCCCGGCCCGCCCGGTAGGCGGTGTTGCCGTCGCGCGACCACACGCCCGCGCCGAGCCCGTACAGGGTGTCGTTGGCGGTCTTGATCGCGTCGGCGTAGTCGTCGAACCGGGTCACCGACACCACGGGGCCGAAGATCTCCTCCTGGAAGATCCGCATGTCGTTGCGCCCCTCGAAGACCGTCGGCTCGACGTAGTAGCCGCCGGACAGGTCACCGCCGAGGTCGGCGCGCCCGCCCCCGGCGAGCACCTTGGCGCCCTCCTGGACCCCGATGTCGATGTAGGACAGGATCTTCTCCAGCTGGTCGTTGCTGGCCTGGGCGCCGACCATGGTCCCGGTGTCGAGCGGGTTCCCCTGGACGATGGCGCCGACCCGCTCCAGCGCGTCGCCGAGGAAGCGGTCGTAGACGGACCCCTGGACGAGCGCCCGGGACGGGCAGGTGCACACCTCGCCCTGGTTGAGCGCGAAGAGGGTGAACCCCTCCAGAGCCTTGTCGTAGAAGGCGTCCGCGCGGTCGGCGACGTCGGCGAAGAAGAGGTTCGGACTCTTGCCGCCCAGTTCCAGGGTGACCGGGATGAGGTTCTCCGACGCGTACTGCATGATGAGGCGCCCGGTGGTGGTCTCCCCGGTGAAGGCGACCTTGCGCACTCGGGGGCTGGAGGCGAGCGGGCGGCCCGCCTCGGCGCCGAAGCCGTTGACGACGTTGACCACGCCGGGCGGCAGCAGGTCGGCGATGAGCTCGACGAGCAGGAGGATCGACGCCGGGGTCTGCTCGGCCGGCTTGAGCACGACGGCGTTCCCGGCGGCCAGGGCGGGGGCCAGCTTCCAGGTGGCCATGAGCAGGGGGAAGTTCCAGGGGATGATCTGGCCGACCACGCCCAGCGGCTCCTGGAAGTGGTAGGCGACGGTGTCCTCGTCGATCTGGGAGGTGTGCCCCTCCTGGGCGCGGATGGCCCCGGCGAAGTAGCGGAAGTGGTCCACCGCCAGCGGGAGGTCGGCGGCCAGGCACTCACGGACCGGCTTGCCGTTCTCCCAGGACTCGGCGACGGCGAGCCGCTCCAGGTTCTCCTCGACCCGGTCGGCGATCCGGTTGAGCACGAGCGCGCGCTCGGCGGCGGAGGTGCGGCCCCAGGCGGGCGCGGCGCCGTGGGCGGCGTCGAGGGCGAGTTCGACGTCCTCGGCGCCGCTGCGGGCGATCTCGGTGAAGGTCCGGCCGGTGACCGGGGTGGGGTTCTCGAAGTAGCGCCCCTTCACGGGGCGGACCCACTCCCCTCCGATCCAGTTCTCGTAGCGCGGGGCGTACTCCACGACACTGCCGGGCTCACCGGGGGGTGTGTAGATCGTCATGTCTGCCTCCTCGTCTCCGTCGGCGCCGATGTCCGGTCCCGGCGCCGCCGCTGCGGGACGTGACGCTAGTCACCGCGACGTTGCGAGTACGTTGCGCCGGTGTGGCCGGAGGGGGAGGCACGGTCGGAGGGCGCGGCGGGGCAGCGACCGAGCCAGAGGAGCCGCCCGCGCAGGGCCGCGTGCCTCGGAGTGCCGGGAGGAGCCGCGCCGAGCGCCGCCGCCACGGCCCGGGGGTCGTCACGCCACCCCGGGCGCTCCGCCCAGTCCAGCAGCACGTCGGGGGAGGCGTGGTCGGTCAGGACCGCGCACACCTCGGCTTGGAGGGCCTCGCGAACCTCCACCACGCCCGGCGCCTCGGAGCGCGGCAGGACGGGGCCGGGGTAGGCGTCCAGGGCGCTTCGGTGGTCCCCGGCGGCGAGGTGGCGGCGCACGTCGTCGACGTCGGTCCCCACCGGGCGGCGCAGGCGGTAGGGGCGGGAGTCCAGCAACCCCGGGCCGAGCAGGCGCCGCAGCCGCGCCAGTTCGGCGCGGACGGTGACCGGGGCGGCGTCACGTTCGTGCAGGCGTGCGCCCAGTGCGGCGCCGGTCAGGCCGCCGGGACAACGGGAGAGCAGCAGCAGGATCTCGGCGTGGCGGAGGCTGAGCGCGACGGTCCGCCCGTCGAGGGCGAGTCCGGCGCCGTCACGGCCGAGGACGCTCAGGCGGGCGCGGCCGGGGAGCGGGGCGCCGGAGTCCGGGCGCGGCGGGGGAACCCGGCCGACGAGGCGCAGCGCGCGCAGCTCCGCCTCGGCCGCCGCCGCGGCGGTGCGGACCAGGGCCAACGCGTGCGGCGAGGCGACGTGGTCCTCCCCGGTGAGGTCGAGGACGCCGAGCAGCGCGCCGGTGTCGGGATCGTGCAGGGGCGCCGCCGAACAGCTCCAGCGGTGCACGCCCCGGGCGAAGTGCTCGCCGGCGAAGACCTGGACCTCGTGGTCAAGGGTGAGCGCGACGCCGGGCGCGTTGGTCCCCGCCGACCGCTCGTGCCAGTTGGCGCCCTCGACGAAGCACATGGCCTCGGCGCTGTCACGCAGCCGGTGGTCTCCCTCGACCCACAGGAGTCGGCCGGAGGTGTCCCCGACCGCGACGATCTGGGGGCCGGGGGCGGCGTCCACGAGGAGTCGGCGCAGGAAGGGCATGACGGGGGCGAGGGGGTGGGCGGCGCGGTGGTCGTGCAGGGCGTGGCCGGTGAGCTCCACGCGGGGGGTCGTCCGGTCGGGGTCGACGCCGTGCCGGACACTGCGCCGCCAGGAGTCGCCGACGACGGCGCGGACCCGGTCACCGACCTGCCCGGAGTCGGTGAAGCGCTCGTGGGCCGCGGCCACGTCGCGGCGCACGGAGTCGGGGTCGGCCCCCCGTGACCAGGCGATCCACCCGTCGGCCATCCGCTGTCTCCCCTCACCCGGACGGGAAGCGCGCCGCGGCCGCGGCCCGTCCCGTCACCCCGAGTGAAACCGCGCACGGGGCGCTTGGCAAGGGGTGGGGGACACGCGCGGGACCGGTCTGCCGGTCACCGGAGCGCTCGGGGCGACGCGTTCCACGGGAACCCGGGCCCGAACGGACGACTTCTCGCACGGTGGGGACGAGTTCGGACGCGCCGCGAAGGACCGGGACGTGAGGATCACGGCCTCCTCCGCCCCACCGCTCCGATAGGTACGCGTCGGGCCGAACCGCCGCGCGCGGCGCGCCGTCCCACCGTGGAGGCACCGAGACGAGGAGTGGACATGTCCGCACACCCACTGAGAAGACCGCTGGTCGATCCGCGCGAGCTGCGCCCGCGCCGCGTGTGGTACGTCCTCGGCACGGGGGTGATCACCCTGGGGATTCTCGTGGGGATCGCCGGTTTCGCGGTGGTGATGGTCCGGATGCTGGCGCCGCCGGAGTTCGAGGCGGAGCTGCGGGGCTCGGGCGAGGTCACGTTCACCCTGGACGAGGGGGTCGGGAGGCTGGGGCTGTACGCCAGCCCGTGGGACGCCGACGGGTACGCCTGCGTGCTGGTCCTCCCCGACGGCCAGGAGCGCGAGTTCGGCTTCCCGCCCTACAGCCACAGTGTCGACACACTGTCGGAGAGCTGGGCGCTGGCGGGCGACGCCGAGACCGCCGGGGCCGGTGAGTACACGCTCGCGTGCGACGGCGGAGCGGACACCGCCTTCGGCGTCACCGACATCCAGGACGGCGAGCGGACCTTCCTCGCCAACCTCATGGGCGCCTTCGCCTCGATCCTCGGTGTGCCGCTCACCGGACTGCTGGTCGGGGCGCCGATCCTCATCGTGACGGCGGCGCGCCGCAACCGGCACAGGCGGCGCCTGCTCGGCGAGCGGGGCCGGTCCCCGTACCAGGGGTGACTCCTCCGACCGGCCCCGGCGCGAGGCCGGTCACCGCGCGCGGAGGACCGGCGGGGCGGCGGACCGGCTTCCCGCGGGTCACTTTCGGTCACACCACCATGACACAATTCGGTACATGTCCACCCCTCACGTACCGCCTCCCGCGCCCCGCGCCACCGCGGCCCCGAACACCCCCGCACCCGAGATCAGACCGCGCACGCTCTGGTACTGGGTGGCCGCCTCCGTTCTCGTGCTCTGTCTGGCGGCGGGGACCTGCATCCTGGTCTTCGGCACCAGTCCCGAACGCCCCAACCCCAGCCCCGGTTTCCAGGCGGAGTTCGACGGCGAGTCGTCCGCCACCTTCGAGGTCGGTGAGGGCGAATCCCGTGACTGGGCGCTCTACTCGGCCCGGTCGACCGACGTCGTCCCCTGTGAGCACCGGTCCCCCTCGGGCGAGAGCCTCGAACTGCTGGCGGACCGGTACTCGTACCAGTCCGACGACGGGGAGTGGGAGTACGTCGCCACACTGGACACCCGCGAGCCCGGCACCCACCGCATCACCTGCTCGGCGAGCATGGTCTGGGGCGGCGGCTCCGCCACCACCCCCTACGCGGTGGGCGGCGTCGACGTGGTCCGGAGCGCGGACGCCCAGCTCGGCCTGGGGGTCGTCTCGGGCATCCTCATCCCCATGGTCGGCTTCTTCGCCGGCCTGATCATCTTCCTGGTCACCCTGATCACGCGCCTGTCGCGCAAGGCCGACCTGAGGCGGCGTCAGCAACACCCGTGGCCGCACGGCCCCGTCCCGCCGTACCGGGGGTAGCCGACCGCGCGGCCGCCCCGGCGCGCCGCCAGGGCCGGGGTCACTCGTGCGGCGGCTCACCGGTGACGACGTGGTCGGCGTGGTTGAGCGCCTCCAGGACGAGTCGGCGCAGGTGGCCGTCGCGCATGCGGTAGATCGAGTGCCGGGACTCGCGGCGCGCCTCCACCAGGCCCGCGAGGCGGAGCTTGGCCAGGTGCTGTGACACCGCCGTCCGCGAGGCTCCGCTCGCCTCGGTGAGCTGGCCGACGTCGGCCTCGCCCTGGGCCAGCGTCCAGAGCAGGCACAGGCGCGTGGGGTCGGAGAGCATCCGGAAGACGTCGGCGGCCACGGTGAGCCGCTCGGGGCCCGGGGGCTGCGCGTGGAACAGGCTCGGGGCGGAGGGCGGCTCACGATCGGGCATGCGCGCAGTCTAGGCGTGTTCCGCGAACCCGCACTCCCCACACGGCGAACGACGTCCACGGCGCCCGCCCCGGTTCGCCGACCGGGCGTCGCCGAAGCGGCCAGCGGGCCACTCGGACGCACGACAGTCGAAGGAGTGACATGTGCGCAAGTGCGCACTTATACTTTCCCGTACTGTCGCCGACCCCCGGGAGCCCCGCCCATGCTCCGCGTCCTCGCCCATCCGACCTACCGCCGCCTGTTCACCGCCCAGGTGCTCGCCCTGCTCGGCACCGGCCTGGCGACCGTCGCCCTCGGCCTGCTCGCCTACGACCTCGCGGGCGCCGACGCCGGAACCGTCCTGGGCACCGCCCTGACCATCAAGATGGTGGCCTACGTCAGCGTGTCACCGCTGGTCGGAGCGGTGGCCGCCCGGCTCCCCCGCCGCGCCTTCCTGGCGACCGCCAGCGCCCTGCGCGCGGTCTGCGCCCTGGGGCTGCCTCTGGTCGACGAGGTGTGGCAGGTCTATCTGCTGATTCTGCTGCTCCAGACGGCCTCGGCGGCCTTCACCCCCGTCTTCCAGGCCACGATCCCCGACGTCCTGACCGACGAGAGCGACTACACCCGGGCCCTCTCCCTGTCCCGACTCGCCTACGACCTGGAGAGCCTCGCCAGTCCGCTCATCGCGGCCGCCCTCCTCACCGTGGTGGGGTACGACACCCTGTTCCTCGGCACCGGGGCCGGGTTCCTCGCCGCGTCCGTCCTGGTCCTCGCGGCACACCTGCCCGGTACGCGCGGCGACGGAGCACCCGCCCGGACCGGCTCGCCGCTAGGCGTCGGCCCGTTCCTGCGCGTCCCCCGGCTCCGCGCCCTGCTGGCCATGAACCTCGCCGTGGCGTCCGCGACCGCCGTCGTCCTCGTCAACACGGTGGTCATCGTGCGGGACGGTCTGGGCCGGGAGCAGTCGGCGGTGGCACTGGCGCTGGGCGCGTTCGGCGCCGGGTCGATGGCGGTGGCCCTGCTGCTGCCCCGGGTCCTGGAGAGGGCCGGTGACCGCACGGTGATGCTGCCCGCCGGGTTCGTCCTCGCCCTCGGGCTGGCGGGCGCCGCCCTCACGCTGTCCGCGTCGGCCGGGGCCACGGCGTGGCTGGGGCTGCTCGCGTGCTGGCTCCTCCTCGGCGCGGGTACGTCGCTCGTCCTCACCCCCACCGGCCGCCTGCTGCGCCGCTCCGGCGGCCCCCACCCCCTTCCGACACTGTTCGCCGCCCAGTTCGCGCTCTCCCACGCGTGCTTCCTGCTCACCTATCCCCTGGCGGGGTGGTTGGGAGCACGTGCGGGGCAGGCG
>NZ_ANBC01000642.1 GCF_000341125.1 Nocardiopsis lucentensis DSM 44048
CGGCGTGACGGGTGCACGAAAAGTCAGCACGAGATGACAGAATCGCACGCATGTACCCCAATCCTCACTCCGCCCCCTACGGTGCTCCCCCGACCGTCGCCACGGTCGACGGGAGGGAACTGCGTCCCAAGGCGCGCTGGTTCTGGTTCGGTGGGCTCACCATCCCGCTCAGCATCGCGCTCGCGATCGGCGTGTTCGCCTCGATCTTCTTCACGGCGGTCCGACTCCCGGAGTTCGCGGCCGAGGTCGACGGCGGGGGGACCATGTCCTTCGAGGTGGCCGAGGGTGAGGAGGACGCCTGGGGCCTCTACGTCTCGCACTCGACGACCGGCGACGCCTGCGAGGTGACCTCCGCGCCCTACGCGTTCGCGGAGTGGGATCAGCTCATCACCCCGGTGGACAACGAGTACCGGGTCTCCTCCGGGGACAGCGGTTGGAGCCTCTACGGCGAGATCGACACGCGCGAGCCGGGTGAGTACGTCGTCGAGTGCGGCGTCACCGGCGCCTCCGCCGAGGACCGCTACGCCGTCGCCGACCTGGAGCACGGCACGTCGTTCGGCGGCAAGCTCGTGCTCGCCTTCGGGTCGTTCCTCGGAATCGGTCTCCTGGGGTTCGTCGGGGGCCTGGTGATCATCATCGTCACCGCCGTGCGGCGCGCCGACCACCGCTCACGGCTCATCCGCGAGCGCTGGGGCCCCGCCCCACGACCCCGCGCGTGACCGCGCCGCCGGTCAGCAGCCCGGTTCGGTTCCGCCGCCCGGTACCCGGGTGCGCCCGACGGCCAGACGACCGGCGGAGGCGCGCCCGTGGTCCGTCTGGAACACCACGAGGAGCGGTGGCCGGTGCTCGGTTGGCGGCAGACGCCGACGGACGTGGCCGACCGCACGTGGCGGGAGGCGATGTACCGGCTCACCCCGGTCGACGGATCGTTCATGATCTTCCGGGGGCTGGGCAGCGGACAGTCCCTCCAGATGATGTGGGACACGCGCGGGGGGTCGCCCACGCTCTGGATGGAGCAGACCGGTTCGGCCGGGCTCGACGTGACACTGGAGCAGGCGGAGGAGGCCGTGGCCGCCTTCGTGGACACCGGGGAGAGCATCCTGGAGGAGTTCGGCGAGCTCACCCGCGTGTGACGGGTCAGGTCCACCGCAGCGCGAGTCCGCCGCCCTCGGGGACGACCCGGGAGCCGAGGTCGCGGGAGGCGTCGTCGAGGACCTCCTGGAGCCACCACGCGTCCTGGGGGGAGGCCGGTTCCAGTCGCATCCGCCGTGACCTCAGGGGCACCATCCGCAGGGAGAGCAGCCGCCCGCTGCCGGGGTCGACGGACACCAGGTACATCAATCGGAGGTCGTCCCGGTAGCGCTCGTAGCCCTGGATGCCCTCGTAGTCGTTGACGAAGTCGCCGCAGCCGTACAGGACGAGCCGGTCGCGGTAGACCTCGATCGGCCGGGGGTGGTGCGAGGAGTGGCCGTGCACCACGTCCACACCGCCGTCGACCAGCGCGTGGGCCAGATCCGTCTGCTCCGTGACGTCGTAGCCCCAGTTGGTGCCCCAGTGCACCGAGGCGACGACCACGTCGCGCGGGCCGCGCTGCCGGCGCACCCGTTCGACGACTCCGGGGGCGCCCAGTTCCGCGTTCTCGGACACGAGGTGGATCCCGGGCCGGTCCTCACGCGCCGACCAGGCCGGCGGGATACCGGTCGACGTGGTCCCGAAGGCGGCGACCAGGACCCGCCCGCCCCCGTCCAGGTCCACCGCCACCGGGGCGCGGGCCGCCGCCGCGCCGCGCCCCGCCCCCGCGAAGCGCAGTCCCGCGGTGGACAGGGAGTCGAGCGTGTCCTCCAGGCCGCGCGGACCGAAGTCCATGACGTGGTTGTTGGCGAGGGAGCACACGTCCGGACGCACCGCGGCCAGGCACGGGAGGTTGTCGGGGTGCATGCGGTAGTGGATCCCCTTGCCCGGCGCGAACTCCCCGTCCCGGGTCACGCTGGTCTCCAGGTTCAGGATCCGCACGTCCGGGGAGGCGTCCTCCAGCACGCCGAGCGCGTCACCCCAGGGCCAGGTGAAGTCGACGGGGCGCGGGATCGGCCCGTTGGCCCGCTCGGCCAGTTCGACGTAGCCGCGCGCGTCCCGGACGTAGCACTCCTCCAGCGCCGGGTCACCGGGGTGCGGCAGGATCTGGTCCACGCCGCGTCCGAGCATCACGTCGCCGCAGAGGAACATGGTCACCGGCTCGGTGCGCATCTTCCCAGCGTACGCCTGTCCTCCGGAGCGGGCCGAGCGCGCCCGGCCCGACGCCGGAACCAGAACTGGAGAAGGATTTACGCGACCTTGCCCCCCCTGAACAGCGACCCCTCACTCTCCGTGCTGTCCTGTTACGGGCTCAGCCGCCACTCGCGGCGCGGACGCCGCCCACTGTCGACCGCACACCTGTCGAGGAAGTTCACATGCCTTCGATGACCACGCGTGACAACGTAGACATCCACTACAAGGACTGGGGAGACGGACGCCCGGTCGTGTTCATCCACGGATGGCCGCTCAACGCCGACGCCTGGGACGACCAGATGAAGTGGGTGGCGGACAACGGTTTCCGGGGGGTCGCGCACGACCGGCGCGGTCACGGCCGTTCCGACCAGCCCTGGCACGGATACGACTTCGACACCTTCGCCGACGACCTCAACGACCTCATGAACCACCTGGACCTGCGGGACGCGACCCTGGTGGCCCACTCGATGGGTGGTGGGGAGCTCGCCCGCTACATCGGTCGGCACGGCACGGGCCGGGTCCGCCAGGCCGTCCTACTGTCCGCGGTGCCCCCGATCATGGCCAAGTCTCCGGACAACCCCGAGGGGGTGCCCGACGCCGTGCTCACCGGGATCAAGGAGGGCATCGTCAAGGAGCGTTCGCAGTTCTGGAAGGACACCGCCGAGGGATTCTTCGGCGGCAACCGCCCGGGGAACAAGGTCACCCAGGGCAACAGGGACGCCTTCTGGTTCATGGCCATGCACCAGTCCATCCAGGCCGGAGTCGCGTGTGTGGACGCCTTCGGCTACACGGACTTCACCGACGACCTGCGGCGCTTCGACGTGCCGACCCTGGTGGTCCACGGCGACGACGACCAGGTGGTGCCCATCGACGCGACCGGCCGGAAGACCGCCCAGATCGTCCCGGACGCCACCCTGAAGGTCTACGAGGGGGCGTCCCACGGCATCGCGCTCGTCCCGGGTGACAAGGAGAGGTTCAACCGGGACCTGCTGGAGTTCCTCAAGAACTGATCCGATCCGGGGGCGGCGCCGCGGCGGGCCTCCGCCCCCGGAACGACACCCCGCGGACGGGTTCGACAGTGCTGGCCGGAAACTTGCGCACGTTGACCTTCAAGCCACTGTCAGGGCGGGCAAGCGCGCTGAAGACTGGTGTCCGCGGCCCGGTGGCGCCCCGTTCGCCCCCGAAAGGCGCCTCCCCCCACCGGGATTCGCGCGTATCTCCCGGGGCTACGCAAACCCTCGCCGCCGCAGGGATGTCGATAAAGCCGAGGTCACACATGTACCTGGTCCACCTGACCTTTCTCCACCCCCATCGCGAACGCTTTCCCGACTACGTCAGGGAAATGGTCGAATGCGCAGCGGAATCAGGAGACGGGTTGGAGCACGTCAGCGTGCACCGAAGGGTCGACACGGACCCGACCATCGGACTCTTCCTGCGCTCCCGCAGCCTCGCCGACGCCGAGCACACCGCCGCCCGGATCTGGCACAGGACCACTGGAACCCACCCTGAACTGGACGAATACCAGCTCTTCAGGTGCGAGGTCCCCCTCATCGACGGCATCCTCCCCTGAGCCGAACGGGCGCCCAGAACCCCACAGAGCCGTGGACGAAAAGGGCCATGGACCGTTTAGGACAGCGGCGAATCCTTCACTTCAGCCAAAGCGGGTGCCCATAATGAACACATCGCAAGGCACACCGAAGAAATGAAGGGAAGTACCATGGCCGCCAGGATCTCCGCCTTCTCCGCCGCGGGTTTCGCAATTCTTTCGATAGCCTTCACAATTCCTTTCTCCGGACAGTCGACGGAGGCCCCGACCGTGTACACCAACGCGGCCGATGACTCGGGCTGGCAGTCCGACGACTCCGGCTGGCAGTAGGCGCGGCCGACGGCGCGCGACACCCCAACCCGACGGAAGGTCAACGGTGCACACCACGGAGTCCCCCGGGACCGACTACGCCGGACTGGCGGAGGAGTTCGGAACCCCGCTCTTCGTCTACGAGGCCGACGTACTCGAACAGTCCCACACCCAGCTCAGACAGGCGCTCCCCGACGGCGTCGACATCATGTACTCGCTCAAGGCCAACCCGAACATCAGCGTCTGCGCGCTGCTCGGTTCGCTCGGGGCCGGAGCCGAGGTCAGCTCGCACACCGAGCTCGTGACCGCGCTCCGTGCCGGGGTGGCGCCCTCGGACATCATCTTCCTCGGCCCCGGGAAGTCCGACCAGGAGCTGCGGGCGTGCGTCGACTCCGGGATCGCGGCGCTGGTGTGCGAGTCACTCGAGGAGGTGGAACGGGTCGACGCGCTGGTCAGGCGGAGCGGCTCGGCGCCCTTCCCCGTGATGCTGCGGGTGAACCCGTCCTTCACCGCCAAGGGCCAGGGTCTGGCCATGGGCGGCAAACCCCGGCAGTTCGGCATCGACGAGGCCGCGGTCCGCGACGCCAAACACCGTCTCGCCGACCTCACCGGAGTACGCGTCACCGGTGTCCACGCCTACATGGGGACGCGGTTCCTCGACCACGCCAGCGTCGTGGGCAACACCGAACGCATCCTCGGCCTGGCCGAGTCCCTGGCGGCCGACCTGGGCATCGACCTGGAGGCCGTCGACTTCGGGGGCGGACTCGGCGTGGCCTACTTCGCGGGCGAGAGCGACCCCGACATGGCCGGGCTGCGCCAGGGGATGCACGAGGTCGTCGCCGGCTTCCGCGAACGCAACCCCCGCTGTCGGCTGATGATGGAGTCCGGACGCTTCCTGACCGCCCGGGCCGGGACCTACGTGGTCCGGATCCGCGAGGTCAAGGAGTCCATGGGCGAGCTCTTCGCCGTGGCCGACGGAGGCACCAACCACCACATGGCGGCCGTGGGCATCGGCAGCTTCGTCAAACGCGACTTCCCGGTACGCCACCTCGGCGCGCCCGAGGCCCCGGCCACGCACCGGTACTCCGTCACCGGGCCGCTGTGCACCCCCAACGACCTCATCGTCAAGAAGGCGGCCCTGCCAGAGATCCGCCCCGGCGACCTGGTCGGCATCGGCCGGTCGGGCGCCTACGGTCCCACCGCCTCCCCCGGCCTGTTCCTCAGCCACGGCTACCCGGCCGAGGTCCTCGTCCACCGGGGCCGGGCCCACCTGATCCGGGTGCCGGACACGACCGAGGACCTGCTGGGCAGGCAGCGCCTCGTCCGACTCCGATGAACGGAGCGAGAGCCCGCCGTCCCCCGGACCCCGCTCCCCCGGCCGCCCTCCGCGTCGGCGTGGACGTCCTCGACCGCCGCGAACTCGACCGCCTGCTGCGCCGCCCCTGGTTCCTCCGCTTCTGCTACGCGCCCGAGGAGCGGACGGAGGCCGAGGGTATGGGGACGCACCGCCGTACGGAGTTCCTCGCCGGACGCTTCGCCGCCAAGGAGGCCGTCCTCAAGGCCCTGGGCAGGGGGATGCTCCAGGGCGTGGCCATGAGCGACATCCGGGTGGCCCGGACCGGGGAGGGCGCGCCGCGCGTGGTCTTCCTCGGCGCCGCCGCCGCGATGGGACTGCCCCGCGTGAGCCTGTCGATCTCACACAAGAACGACGTCGTGGTCGCCGTGGCGCTGTGCACGGACCACACACGAACCTGACAAGGAGACAGCAGCACATGCCGACCGCCACCGACGATCCGATCGCGCCCGCCGCCGCGCCGCCGACGGACCAGGACCAGGACCAGCCCACGACCGCCTCCCTGCGCGTACGGCTCAGCGAGAGCGACGCCTACTACGGAGGGGGCGTGGTGGAGGGGGCCCGGGTGCTGCGCCTGTTCGGCGACCTGGTCACCGAGATCACCGTCCGCGAGGACGGCGACGAGGGCCTGCTCTCCGGCTACTCCGACGTCCGCTTCACCGCCCCCGTCGCCCCCGGCGACTACCTGGAGGTCCACGGACGGCTGGTCCGCCGGACCCGCCTGCGCAGGGTCGTCGAACTGAGCGCCTTCAAGGTGATCAGCGCCGACCCCGGAACACGCCCCAGCGCGGCCCGACTCCTGCCCGAACCGCAGCTGGTGTGCTCGGCCACCGCGACGACCGTGGTCCCCCGCGAGGCCGTGACCAGGAAGGAGACCCGATGAGCACCGAACCGCGACTCCTGCACGACCTGCTCGACGACGCGGCCCGACGGGATCCGGACACCCCCGCCCTGGGCGCCGGCGACCGGACGGCGAGCTTCGGGGAACTGGCCTCCGCCAGCTCCCGGATCGCCCGCCGGTTGCGGGCCCGGGGACTGCGGCGCGGCGACCGCGTGGCCGTGCGCACGGGCGACCCCCTGGCCGCCGCCGCGGCGCTCTTCGCGGTCTCCCGGGCGGGCGCGGTGTTCAGCCTCCTGCACGAGAGCGTGCGCGACGGAGCCTTCACCCACGTCCTGGACGACGCCGAGCCCTCGGTCGTGGTCTGTGACACCGACGACGTCAGGGACGAGGCCGGGGCCGCCGGGGCCGACTTCCTCACCACCCGCGACCTGCTCGCCCTCGCCGACGCACCGGCCCCCGCCGCACCGGACGGGACCGGGGAGGCCACGCCGCCGCCGGACCGGACCTGCCCGGTACTGGAGGTCGATCCGGTCTGCATGATCTACACCTCGGGCACGACGTCCCGGCCCAAGGCCGTGGTCAGCACCCACCAGCAGATCCTGTTCGCGGCCCGGGCGATCCAGAAGCGCCTGGGCTACCGGTCGGACGACACCGTCTACTGCCCCCTGCCGGTGTCCTTCGACTACGGCCTCTACCAGGTCTACCTGGTGATGCTCGCCGGGGCCCGGCTGCGCTTCGGCTCCCCGGCCGAGGCCGGACCGCCCCTGCTGCGCAGCCTGATCGAGAGCGGGGCCACCGTCCTGGCGGGTGTCCCGGCGGTCTCGGACCGCCTGGCCTGGCTGGCCGCCCGCGGCAAGCGCCGCCCCACGTCGCTGCGCCTGCTCACCAACACCGGCGCGGCCCTGTCGGAGAAGACCGTGTCCTCGCTGCGCGCGTCCCTGCCCGATCTGCGCGTGCAGGTGATGTACGGCCTCACCGAGTGCAAGCGCGCGGCCATCATGCCGCCCGACGGCGACCTGGAGCGGCCCGGCTCGTGCGGGCTGCCCCTGGACGGGACCGAGATCTTCGTGATCGGCCCCGACGGCGAGCGCCTTCCCTCCGGGGAGACCGGCCAGATCGTGGTCCGGGGACCCAACGTCATGGCGGGGTACTGGCGGCGCGAGGAGCTGACCGCCGAGCGGTTCCACCGCCGCGACGGGCTCTTCCCCGAGCTGCGCACCGGCGACTACGGGTGGGTGGACGAGGACGGCTACCTGTACTTCGACGGCCGCAGGGACGACATCTACAAGGAGCGCGGCTTCCGGGTCAGCGCCACCGAGGTGGAGGCCGCCGCGCACCGCGTCGAGGGGGTGGACTCCGCGATCGTCCTGCCCCCGGCGGACGGGCGCCCCGCCCAGCTGGCCGTCATCTCCAGCATCCCCAAGGAGGAGGTCCTGGAGCGGATGCGCCAGGAGATCGAGGAGTTCAAGGTCCCCCGGATCTGCGTCCGCCTCGACGACCTGCCCACCAACGGCAACGGCAAGATCGACCGGGCCAGGCTCGCCGACCTGATCTCCGCCTCGGGGCGCGCCTGAGCGTCCCGGCCGCGAACACCGCGAACACCGAGCACCGCCAACGACAAGCACCACGAGAACCGAGCACGACCGCACCCGGCCCCTCCGGGCCGTCACACCACACAGGGAGAAAACCCATGCAGCGCAACGACGTCGTCACCGCCCTCGAAGCCGCCCTGTCCGAGGCCCTGGAGCGCGAGGTCGCCGACCTGGACGGCACCGTCCGCCTCTTCGACGACCTGCACCTGGACTCCACCTCGATGCTGGAGGTCCTCATGTCCCTGGAGGAGTCCATCGGGCTGGAGGTCGAGCCCGAGGACCTGGAGATCGAGGCGTTCGAGTCCGTCGACTCCCTCACCGACTTCGTCCTGTCCGCGCGGGCGGCCGCGGCCTGATCCCGCCCACCGCCCACCACCGCCGGTCGAGGGCGCCGCGCGCCCGAGCCGGCCGTCACCACCACCCCCCAACCCCGAGAGGTCACCATGCTGGTCCGTTCCTTCGCCGAGATCGAGGACACCGAACGCCACGTCAAGGGAGCCAAGGGCACCTGGGAGAGCAAGCGGATCGTGCTCGCCCGGGAGGGCGTCGGGTTCTCCCTGCACGAGACCACCGTGTACGCGGGCACCGAGACGTCGCTGTGGTACGCCAACCACTACGAGGCGGTCCTGTGCGTCGAGGGCGAGATGGAGCTCACCGACGACGAGACCGGTGAGAAGCACTGGATCACCCCCGGCGTCATGTACCTGCTCGACGGACACGAGCGGCACACGCTGCGCCCCACCAAGGACTCGCGCTTCATCTGCGTGTTCAACCCGCCCGTCACCGGCCGCGAGGACCACGACGAGAACGGCGCCTACCCCCTCCTGACCGAGGCGACCGGCTCCTGACCCTGCCGGCACCGCGACGACGACCATCACCCCCCACCCAGAACAGGGAGTCCGCATGACCGTCACGATCGACGCACCCGCCACCCCCGCCGCCGCGCGCGACCGCGTCGTCTTCCGCCGCCCCGAGCCCGCCGACGCGCGCGCCGTCTGGCACCTGGTGGACGAGTCCGACCAACTCGACAACAACAGCGAGTACTACTACATGATCTGGTTCCGCGACTTCGCGCGGACCTCGCTGGTGGCCGAGCTCGACGGCGAGGTCATCGGTTTCCTCAGCGGCTACCGCCGACCGGATCGGCCCGACACGTACTTCGTCTGGCAGGAGGCGGTCAAGCCCCGGCACGGCATCCCCTTCCTCGGGGTGAAGCTCTTCGACCACGCCGTGCAGGAGCAGATCCTCGACGGCGCCAGATACGTGGAGGCGACCGTGTCGGAGGAGAACACCCCGATCGTGATGGTGCTCAAGCGCTTCGCCAAGCGCTGGGGCGCCCCGGTGGACAAGAGCGTGCTCTTCTCCAGCGCGGACTTCGGCGGGGGCCACCACGAGGAGACCCTCTACCGGATCGGCCCGGTCCTTCCCTGAACGGGACCCGGGTGAACGCGACGCCGGGACGGTGCTCGGGCACCGTCCCGGCGTTCGCGTGTGCGGAGCGTCCCGCCCCACCCGCCCGGGGCACGGCGGGACCCGGCGAGGGGGCGGTTCAGGCCGCGGCCACCGTCCCCCGGAAGGTGCGCCGGTAGGCGCTGGGGGACACGCCCAGTTCGACGTGCATGTGCTGGCGCAGCGACGCGGCCGTCCCGAACCCGGCCTCCGCGGCGATCCGGTCCACGGACAGGTCGGACTCCTCGAGGAGCTGACGGGCCCGGTCCAGGCGCTGCTGTGTGACCCACTTCCCCGGCGACTGCCCCACCTCCTCACGGAAGCGGCGGGTGAACGTACGTACGCTCATCGACTCCTGCTCGGCCATCTCCCTCAGGCTCGGCTGGAGGTGGAGGTGGTCCAGGACCCAGGCGCGGGCCCGGGCGGTCGCCGAGCGCTCCGGGGCCGGGACCGGGTGCCGGATGTACTGGGCCTGGCCGCCGTCCCGGTGGGGTGGGACGACGGTGTTGCGGGCCACCTCGTTGGCGACGGCCGCGCCGTGGTCGGTGCGGATCATGTGCAGGCTCAGGTCGATGCCGGAGGCGACCCCGGCGGCGGTCAGCACACGCCCGTTGTCGGTGTAGAGCACGTCGGGGTCCAGGTCGATGTGCGGGTACATGGCCCGGAAGTACCCGGCGGACTTCCAGTGCGTGGTCACCCGGCACCCGTCGAGCAGCCCGGCCGCGGCGAGCACGAACGCCCCGGTGCAGATGGAGGCCACCCGCGTCCGAGGCCGCACCCGCGCGATGGCGGCGGCCAGCTCCGGGTCGAGCGGTGCGTGCGGGCGTTCCTCGTAGTCCTCCTCGGCGGCGGGGACGATCACCGTCTCGGCCTCGCCGAGGGCCTCGGGGCCGTGCGCGACGTTCATGGTGAAGTCGGTGTCGGTCCTGATCTCACCGGGTTCCAGCGCGCAGGTGACGACTTCGTAGATCGGCTGGGGGGG
>NZ_ANBC01000643.1 GCF_000341125.1 Nocardiopsis lucentensis DSM 44048
GGCGAGGACGGCCACGCGGTGGCGTCCGGGTTCGCTGAAAGACGACATGGCCTGATTCTTTCACATATTGGCTTTCAGGACACTGTCAGCGACAGGGGGTTCCGAAGGACTCTGGGGTCATGCCGAACGACACCGCCTCCCAGCAGAGGCCGACACCCGTCCTGTTCCACCGCGCGTGGGCGATCGCCGTCATCGCCTGCCTGACCATCGTGGCCGCGGCGGCCTTCGCCGCGATGCCCGGCATCCTCATCGATCCCCTGCACACCGAGTACCAGTGGTCGCGCGGCTCGATCGGTATCGCCGCGTCGGTCAACATGATCGTCTACGGCCTCATCGCCCCGTTCGCGGCCGCGCTGATGGACCGGTTCGGCATCCGCCGGATCGCCCTGGTGGCCATGCTCGTCATCGTCGTCGGCGCCGGGCTGACCACCGTGATGACCGACGTGTGGCAGCTGACCCTGTACTGGGGGCTGCTCATCGGCGCGGGCACCGGATCGCTGTCGATGACCTTCGCCGCGACCGTCGCGGGCAACTGGTTCGTGGAGCGCCGGGGACTGGTCATCGGCGCGCTGACCGGGTCCAGCGCCTTCGGCCAGCTGGTCTTCCTGCCCGCCCTGGCCTGGATCGTCGACAACCAGGGGTGGCGCCCGGCCATCGTGACCCTCGCCCTGACGGCGGGCACGATGATGGTCCTCATCGCGCTGGTCCTGCGCGACCACCCCGCCGACCTGGGACAGCGGCCCTACGGGGCGACGGAGTTCGTGGAGCGGCCGAGGGCGGACCAGGGCGCGGCGCGGCGGACGGTCCGGGTCCTGTACTCCTCCGTGCGCAGCCGCCGCTTCTGGGTCCTGGCGGGGGCGTTCGCGGTGTGCGGCGCGACCACCAACGGGATCATGTGGACCCACTTCGTGCCCGCCGCCCAGGACCAGGGGATGTCCGTCACGGTCGCCGCCTCCCTGGTGTCGATGATCGGTGTGTTCGCCCTGGTGGGAACGGTTCTGTCCGGATGGCTCACCGACCGGTTCGACCCGCGCCTGCTCCTGGTCGGCTACTACGGCGGCCGGGCGCTGCTGCTGGCCGCGCTGCCCGCGCTGCTCGGGCCCGACGCCGGGGCGGTGATCGTGTCCTGGGTCGTCATGTTCGGCCTGCTCGACGTCGCGACCGTGCCCCCCACCATCCTGCTGTGCCGCCGGGCCTTCGGCGCGGACGGCGCCATCGTCTTCGGCTGGGTCAACGCCGTCCACCAGGTCGGAGCCGGAGCCATGGCGGTCTTCGGCGGCTTCACCCGGGACGTCACCGGCGGCTACGGCCCGGTGTGGATGCTGGCTGCCGCCCTGTGCGTCGTCGCCGCGGTGGCCGTGTTCGGGTTCGCCCGCGCCGGTGAGAACACCGCCGACGGCTCCGCCGCCCAGACCGGGCCCTCCGCAGAGCCCGAGAAGGTGTGAGCGCCATGAGCGAGAACCTCACCGAGACCACCGCCGAGGCGCCCCCGCGGCACAGGCCCCGCAGGGCGCCCTCCCTCCCCTTCTCCCTCGTCCTCCTGCTCCTGGCCTCGGCCGTGGCCTACATCGGCTTCGCCGGGTTCGACCAGAACCTGCGGGCGGCGCACGGCGAGGGCGCCCCCGGGACGTTCACCGCGGTCAGCCTCTCCTGCATCCAGCACCCGGGGCACGAGTCGTGCACCTGCAACGGCCACTTCACGCCCGGCGACGGCGGGGAGACGCGCGGGGGGTACCTGCACGCCGCCGGTCGGGAGACCTGTGTGGAGGGGGCTCGGATCGGGGCCGTGGACGTGGGCGCGGACAACCGGGTCTACGGCCCCGACGGCTCCCGTGAGTGGATCCTGTCCGCGTTCCTCGTCCTGGTGCCGCTGGCCGTCGCCGGGGGGATCGCGGTGACGTGGACGCGCCACCTGCGCCGTTCCGCTGCGGGCGTCGAGTAATGACGGCGGATTCGCCGCGCATTCATTTCTCCGGAACGGGGGCGATGCCCGTCACCCACTGTAGGAATCGCAGGTAATAACCCTTTCAAGTCGCACCCCGGGTGACCCGGACAGGAGTTTCGTGAATGGCGGCACTGGCGACCCGACCAGGATCGAAGCCCCGTGGTATAAGTACATAGTCCCGAAAGACGAAGAAAGCGTACGACGTCCCACACGAGGGTGAGAACGGCGTTGGATGGTCTTGGTGTCGATCCCGTGGTCGAATCGGTCTACCGGCGCATGCTGTTCCACCCCGAGGAGGGAGTGTCGGAACTGGCCAGCGGCCTGGACCTTTCCGAGAAACAGGTTCGGGAGGCCCTGGACGTCCTCAGCGAACTGGCGATGGTGCGCTCCTCCACCGGCTCCGGCGGACGGCTGCACGCGATCAACCCGCAGTTGGGAACGCAGATCCTCCTCGCCCACCAGCAGGCCGACCTGGCGCGCAGACAGCAGCGGTTGGAGGAGAGCCGGGCGGCGGCCGCCCAGCTGATCGGTGACTTCAGTGAGAACTTCCGCGCCGCGCCCGAGGACGCGGAGCTGTCCGTCCTCCGGGGACTGGACCAGATCCGGGACAACCTGCACCTGCTCAACGAACAGGTAAGCGAGGAGTTCCTGACCTTCGCCCCCGGCGGGTCCCAGACCCCCGAGAACATGAAGGCCTCCCAACCGCTCAACCGCAGACTGCTGGAGCGCGGCGTACGGATGCGGACCGTGTACCTGGACAGCCTCACCAACGACCCGGACAGCGTCGCCCACGCCAGGGACCTCGTGGACCTGGGGGGCCGGGTCCGCACGGCGCCGTCCCTGCCGACCCGCATGATCATCTGCGACCGGTCCGTCGCGATCGTCGCGATCGACGACCAGGACACGGCCAAGGGCGCGGCGGTGATCAGGGCGCCGGGTGTGCTGGCCGCCCTGTGCACGCTGTTCGAGGCGGTGTGGCGGGATGCCCGGGAGCTCGCCCCCACGCCGAGCAAGGACGTCGGCGACGAGATGACCCCGCAGCAGAGCGAGGCCCTGAGACTGCTCGCGCAGGGGCACACCGACGAGGTGATCGCCCGGAGGCTGGGCGTCTCCCCGCGCACGGCGCGGAGGTTCGCGTCGGAGATCATGGTGCGCCTGTCCGCGAAGAGCCGGTTCCAGGCGGGCGTCAACGCCGTGCGCCAGGACTACCTCCCGGCCGAATGACGCCTTTCGACCCCTCGGCCCTGGTCGGCCGCCGCCTGGACGGACTGTTCGCCGCGTGGTGGGTGGCCGACGACCAGAGACCACAGGGCCCGATCGACGTGTGGCTGGTGGGCGAACAGGGCGTCCCCACGCACCTGACGACGGCCGCGGACTGGCGCCTCGTCGTGGTGGAGGAGCACCCGTACGGGGACTACGACATGGACGGCCTGGGACGGGTCGAGGTGCTTCCGACCGCCGAGGGCACGCCGTTCGCCCGCCACGTCGGGCAGGCCGTGACCGCGGTCCACCAGGACTGGGACCCGGACCACGGGCTCACCGGACTGGCGATCGAGTTCCCGGACGGCACCGTCCACGCCGACAGCTGGGACGGCGACCTGCGCCTGCGGGACTGACACGCCCGGCGGGGCCGTCGGAACGTCTTCGCTGATGTCTAGCATCGGCCCCATGACCACTCTGACCCAACTGCGCAAGGCCGCACTCGCCCTTCCGGAGGTCGAGGAGGGCACCCGCTCCGGCATGGTCGTGTTCTCGGTACGCGGCGCGGGGTTCGTCTCCGTGGCCGAGGACGGCCGGGTGCGGCTGGGGCCGG
>NZ_ANBC01000644.1 GCF_000341125.1 Nocardiopsis lucentensis DSM 44048
CCGGGCTCGGCACGCTCGCGGAGGTCGCCACGCGCAGCGAGAAGGAGTTGCTGGCGTTGCACGGCGTCGGCCCGAAGGCCGTGCGGATCCTCAAGGAGACGCTCGCCGAGAAGGGCATGTCCCTGCGCTGACGACTCAGCCCTGGGCGCACCTGCGGAGGGTGTGGGCGATGAGCACGGGCACGTCGAGGCCCCGAGCGGCGTGACACCGTGCCGCTCGTGTCACTGCCCTACCGTGACCTGGTACTCCAGGCCCGGCAGGACGCGATCCGCACCTGAACGACTCGCCGATCCCCGCGTGCGCGGGGAGCAGGTCTCGGCCAGCAGCGCCGAAGCCGCGAAGCAGGGTCCATCCCCGCGTGCGCGGGGAGCAGGCATCGTCGATGTGGTCGGGGCACAAGGCCACGGGTCCATCCCCGCGTGCGCGGGGAGCAGTGGGTGACGACGGCGTCGAGGGCGTCGTCGGGGGGTCCATCCCCGCGTGCGCGGGGAGCAGGCGGGGTGGGGCGACACCGTGACCGGTCACGCGGGTCCATCCCCGCGTGCGCGGGGAGCAGATGCTCGCGCAGCCCACGAATACGCCGGAGGCGGGTCCATCCCCGCGTGCGCGGGGAGCAGGCCCAGAACCCGCCGGCCG
>NZ_ANBC01000645.1 GCF_000341125.1 Nocardiopsis lucentensis DSM 44048
TGTGGCGTCTGGCGCAGGTGCGGGCGACAGGGTCCATCCCCGCGTGCGCGGGGAGCAGATCCAGCGCGCCAGCGGGACGGGGTCGTACCGGGGTCCATCCCCGCGTGCGCGGGGAGCAGGAGATCCCGATCCTTCCGCCCGTGGTGGATGGGGGTCCATCCCCGCGTGCGCGGGGAGCAGTCTTCCTGACCTGCGTTTCTATCCGGCCAGCACCACCAGATCTGCAAGTTTCCAAGAAACAGACATTCGCCCCGCCTGCCTCATTCAGGCACAAGAACACCGTCCGACGCGCTCACGGCTTCAGCACGGCAAGAAGCCCGACCCCCTCCGCACTCGGCTACGCCAAGTTCCCCAGCTCCCGGTTCTGCGTGTCGCGCACGGCTGTCGCACCAGGCAGGACAGCAACCTCGACACACTCTCCCCAGAACCCCCGCTGTAACTGGAATTCCGCCAGTTCTACCAGCCGTTCACCATATCCATCGAAGAACCCCTCCTCTGGCGGAGCACGACCCCAAGCACTACCGAGGCCACCCCGATCACTGTCAGAACTGATCGGAACCCGCGACCTGACCGATCGGGAAGACATGCCGCGACGCGGCACAGATCGTCTCCAGGGCATGGACCGGAACGTCCTCGGTCGAGTAACTGACCCGGAGCACCTGCACGACCCACTCGCCGGGCACGTCGAGCAGATCCGCCTCGTAAGGCGTCGGCGGCCGAACGGTCAGCGTCTCCGTGGCGTGCCCGAACACGTGCCCCAGGTCCTCGATGGCGGCCTGGAGCGTGGGAAGGACGAACCCCTCCCCCGCCAACCGGGTTCCCTCTGCCACGTCGAGGCGGAAATAGGAGGTGGAGATGCGCACCGGAACGTCGTTCGCCCAGAACATCTTGCGCCGCGCGACGACATCTGTGCCGGGTTCGGCTTGCAGACCAGCCGCGACGTGTTCCGACGCGGGTTCCTGCCCGACGAAGAGCATCTTCCGCTTCGGTTCGAGGCCCTGCTGTTCGGCCTCGGTGAGGTAGAGGCTCTTGGACCCACGCGTGCTCGGCGGAGTCGGCAACGCGCGCTGCACCAGAACACGGGGGCGTGGTTCGAGCGGGCCCGCGGGCGCCTTGTGGGACGGATCGCCGCCCGCCTTCTTCATCTGGCTCACTCTGCCCGGCGTGACCCCGAGATGCCGTGCGATCTCATCCTGCCGCATTCCCGATGCCTGGGCCTCCACGATCGCCCCGCGCCGAATCCTGGACAGCTCCACGCTCTGTCCCTGCAACGTGGTCATGGCGGACGACGCCGCACGAGCCCTCTCCACCGGGTCCGAGATGGCAGCGATGTCGTGCAATGTCCTGGCATCCAAGGCGAATCCTCCGGTCGACTACTCCATCAAACTTTAGCCCCCCTATTGCAGTGACGGGGAGTTGGGGCTACCGTCGTCGACAAGCGAGGTTTAGCCCCTCTAAAACGAGTCGACTCCGGCACGTCCGACGTTGGTGGAGCGATGGACGGTCACACGCACAGTGTGCCCCAGTCGGCTGAGCCTCCAGGCAACGATCGGTGTGGAGGAGCAGCGATGCATGAAGCCGACATCCCGCGACCGAGGCGGAGCCAGCACGAAGACCGACAGGTGGCGGGTGGGTTGCCGGTGCGTGTGCGGGGTCGGCGGTCGGGGGAGTCCACCGCCTACTTCGATGGGACGCCCGACCAGGTCGGGCGCATCCGCGACTGGAGCCAGAACGCCACCGGGCTCGATCCGGTCGAGGCCGCGCCGGTGGGGCTGGTCGTCAGCGAGTTCGTGACCAACGCCGTCCGCCACACCGCCTCCGGTGGGCGGTACGGCCGGGTGAAGGTCTCGGTCGAGGTCCTCCCCGGAACCGTCGTGCTCGTCTCCGTGACCGACGACGGCCCCCGCCCCGGTCGGCGGACGACCGTCCCCCGCCTCCCTGAGCGGACGGAGGACCTGTACCCGGGCGGGCGCGGACTCCTCCTCGTGGCCGCCGTCGCCGAGAAGTGGTGGTGGACCGGCCTCTACGGCGGTCCCCTCACCGTCTGGGCGCTGATCGACCCCCACCACGACCTGGTCCGATGACCGGCCAGGAGCCGACCGCGCGCAAGAAGACGCCCCAGCCGGTGCGTGCAACACCGGCCCGGGGCGCGATCAACCACCTGAAACCCCCAGGAGGATGACCATGCACCACCCTAACGGGCGACACCGTAGGCCCGTCGAATCCCTCGCCGCGCGCCTCTGGCGGCTCCCCGCCGCCGCCGCGCTCGCGACGGCCCTGACCTACGTGTTCACTCCCCAAACCCCCGGACCCGAACCCCGAGCGATCACCCCGGCCCCCGAGCGCCCCGCGCTGGCCCCGGCGCCCTCGGTCGAACCCGTCGAACCCGACGCCCCGGAACCCGACGAGATCGGCGGCGCCCTCGTCCGCCCCTACATGCTCACCCGCATCCCCCGGCCACGACTCCCCGAGGGTGACCTCCTGGCGGGACCGGCACCGGGTGAGTTCGACGAACTCGCCTCCCTCATCCGCCACTACCTCGACCGATCCGGCTGACCGGACACGCCCGTGGCGGGGGGGGGCGCCCCCC
>NZ_ANBC01000646.1 GCF_000341125.1 Nocardiopsis lucentensis DSM 44048
GAGCGCGACGCTCACGGGCGCCTGACGTCAGCCGACGGAGCTCTCCGTGGTGTGGAACCACTCCTTGGCGCTCCGCCCCTCGACGAGGACCGCGACAATCACCAGCAGGACGATGCCGAGAACCGCGTTCTGGCCCATCAGCAGGTTCAGGACGGAGTTCACGAGGCCGATCCCGACCAGCAGGCGCAGGAGCGTCTGCGTCCTGCTGCCTCCTCCGCCCATGGTCACGAGCACGTAGCCCTCGAAGGCGACTATCGCGGCTCCGATGACCATGAACAGTACGACGGCTCCGTAGGACATCCCGGCCTCGGCCTCCAGGGCGGCCTGGAGGCGTCGGTCTCCCGACGCCACGGCCAACCCCAGCGTCGCGACACCGTAGACGATGACGGCGAGGACCACACGGACGGCGATGATGACCCGGACCGCCTTGAGGCTTCCGGGCATGGGGAGCACAGGGGGGTGCATGGAACTCTCTCTCACGGGAGATGACGTTTCCCCGACTTGGACACTCCCCGTGCGTCTACCGTTCCGTAAAGTTCGCCCGTCCTCCGACACGGCGGAACGCCTCCGCGCGCGACGCGCGCGGAGGCGTTCGTCGACCCCTGCTCCGGTCAGGAACCGCCGGTCGCTGCACCTCCCGAACCGCCGCCCGAACCGCCGTCCGCTCCGGCGGCGTCCGGCTGGCCGGACCGCTCACGGATGGCGTTGACGATCGCGGAGAAGTCCCGCTCGGTCTCCAGCCCCTCGGCGAAGGCCGAGTAGATCCGGGCCGCCTCCAGCCCGATCTCGGCCTCCACCCCCGTGTCGCGCAGCGCGTTGGCCGCCAGGCCCAGGTCCTTGGCCATCAGCGACGCGGCGAACCCGGGCTGGTAGTCCCGGTTGGCCGGGCTGGTCGGGACCGGCCCGGGCACCGGGCAGTTGGTGGTCAGCGACCAGCACTGCCCGGACGCGGTCGAGACCACGTCGTACAGCGCCTGGTGGGTGAGCCCCAGCCGCTCGCCGAGCACGAACGCCTCGCTGACCGCGATCATCGACGCGCCCAGCACCATGTTGTTGCAGATCTTCGCGGCCTGCCCGCCCCCGGGCCCGCCGCAGTGGACCACCTTGCGGCCCATCGCGGACAGCAGCGGCTCCACGTCGGCGAAGTCGGCGCCCTCGGCCCCCACCATGAAGGTGAGCGTCGCGGCGGTCGCGCCCACGACACCGCCCGAGACCGGGGCGTCCACGGCACGGTGGCCCGCGGCGACGGCCTCGGCGTTGGCGGCGCGGGCGTCGGCCACGTCCACGGTCGAGCAGTCCACGAACAGCGTCCCGGGGCGGGGGNTCGGCGCCCAGGTAGGCGGTGAGCAGGTGCCGGCCGCTCGGCAGCATCGTGACGACCACGTCGGCCTTGGCGACCGCGTCCACCGCGCTGTCGGCGACGCGGACGCCCGACTCGGCGGCCTTGGCCAGGGCCTCGGGCACCAGGTCGAAACCGGTGACCGTGTGCCCGGCGGTCACGAGGTTGGCGGCCATGGGCCCACCCATGTTGCCCAGTCCGACGAACGCGACGGCGGTCATGCGCGGCTCCCCTCGTCGATGAGTCCCAGCGGTCCGTCCGGCGCGGCCGTGAAGAACCGCGCCACGTGGCTGTCGGACACCTCCGCCAGCCGGTCCGGCGCCCACGTCGGGCTCCGGTCCTTGTCGATCACCTGCGCCCGCACGCCCTCGACCAGGTCGGGCGAGGACAGCAGGGCGCACGAGACCCGGTACTCCTGCTCCAGGACCGCCTCCAGCGTGGGCAGCTCCCGGGCCCGGCGCAGCGCCGCCAGGGCGACCTTCACCGAGGTGGGCGACTTGCTCTCGATGACGTCGGCGGCGCGCGCGGCGTCCTTGTCGCCGTGGGAGCGCAGCCGGTCGACGATCTCCTCGGCGGTGTCGGCGGGGGAGCAGG
>NZ_ANBC01000647.1 GCF_000341125.1 Nocardiopsis lucentensis DSM 44048
CGATCCAGTGCCGGGAACCGGCCAGATCACCGGCCGGGGCGGTCTCGGCGAACCGGCCGACGGCGTCGGCGACGTCCTCGGCGGAGGCGGCCTTGGTGAGCGCGTCGGCCAGGTCGGCCAGCCGCTCGGACGGGACGAAGTGGTCGGCGAGCCCGGTGTACACGGCGTCCCCGGGGCCGACGGGAGCGGCGGTCAGGGCCATGTGCGTGCCGGTCTCCCCGGGGGCCCGGGACAGCAGGAAGGTGCCGCCGACGTCGGGCACGAACCCGATCGTGGCCTCGGGCATGCCGACGGTGGAGCGCTCGGTGACCACGCGGACGCTCCCGTGCGCGGACACGCCCACCCCGCCGCCCATGACGACGCCGTCCATGAGCGCGACGTACGGCTTGGTGAACCGGGCGATGTGCGCGTTGAGCAGGTACTCGTCGCGCCAGAAGGCGGCGGCCTCGTGACCGTCCTCCTTGGCGCTGGCCTGGATGGAGCGGATGTCGCCGCCCGCGCACAGGCCGCGCTCCCCCGCCCCGTCGATGAGCACGGCGGCCACGGCGTCGTCGCCCTCCCAGGCGGTGAGGGCGGCCTCGACGTCCCGCACCATGGCGTGGTTGAGGGCGTTGATCGCGCGGGGCCGGTTCAGGGTGATGCGGCCGAGCCCGCCCTCGACGCGCGCCACGACCTCGGCGTCGGGCGGGGTGGGCCGGGCGGCTCCGGTGGACGTGGTGGCGGCTCCGGGTGTCTCGGACATCAGGCGGCCCCGGTGAGTCCGCGAGCGATGATCAGGCTCATGATCTCGTTGGTTCCTTCCAGGATTCGGTGCACCCGCAGGTCGCGGACGATCTTCTCAATCCCGTACTCGGTGAGGTACCCGTACCCCCCGTGCAGTTGGAGGGCCTCGTCGGCGACGGTGTACCCGGCTTCGGTGGCGAACCGCTTGGCCATGGCGCACAGCTGCTGCGCCTCGGGGTCGCCCGCGTCCAGGGCCGCGGCGGCCCGCCACAGCAGGGACCGTGCGGCCTCCAGCTCCGTGGCCATCCCGGCGAGCCGGAACCGCAGCGCCTGGGCGTTGATCAGCGGTGATCCGAACGCCTCCCGGTCGCCCAGGTAGGCGGTACTGGCCTCCAGGGCGGCACGGCCCCCGCCGAGCGAGCAGGCGGCGATCCCGAGCCGGCCGCCGTTGAGGCCGTGCATCGCGATCCGGAAGCCGTCGCCCTCCTCCCCCAGACGGCGGTCGGCCGGGACCCGGACGGCGTCCAGGATCACCTGGCGCGTGGGTTGGGCGTTCCAGCCCATCTTGGTCTCGTTGGCGCCGAAGGACAGCCCCGGGTCGTCGCGGTGGACGACGAACGCGGACACGCCGGAGGATCCGGTGTCCCCGGTCCGGGCCATGACCAGGTACACCTCAGACGCGCCCGCGCCGGAGATGAACTGCTTGGTGCCGGTGATGACGTAGTGGTCGCCGTCGCGCTCGGCGCGCGTGCCGAGCGCGGCGGCGTCGGAGCCCGCGCCGGGTTCGGTGAGGCAGTAGCTGCCCAGGGTCTGGGCGGAGCAGAGGTCGGGCAGCCAGCGGGCCCGCTGTTCGTCGGAGCCGTAGCGGTCGACCATCCAGGCGACCATGTTGTGGATGGACAGGTACCCGGCGATGGACGGGCAGCCGGTGGCCAGGGCNCGAGGCGGGTCAGGCCGGAGCCCCCGGACCCCTCGCCGACGTACACGCCGCCCAGTCCGAGTTCGGCGGCCTTGCGGAGCACGTCCACGGGGAAGTGCTTGGCCTGGTCCCACTCGACGGCGTGCGGCGCGAGGTGCTCGCGGGCGAAGTCGCGGGCGGTCTCGGCCAGGATGAGCTGGTCCTCGGTGAGTGTGTTCAACGGGGGCCGCCTAGCGCATGACCGGGATCGTGAAGCTGGCGCCCTCCTTGGCCCCGGACGGCCACCGGGAGGTGACGGTCTTGGTGCGCGTGTGGAACCTGATCGAGTCGGGGCCGTGCTGGTTGAGGTCGCCGAACCCGGACCGCTTCCAGCCGCCGAAGGTGTGGTAGGCGACGGGGACCGGGATCGGCACGTTGACGCCGACCATGCCGGTGTTGACGCGCTGGGAGAAGTCGCGGGCGGTGTCGCCGTCGCGGGTGAAGATCGCGACGCCGTTGCCGTACTCGTGCTCGCTGGGCAGGCGGAGGGCCTCCTCGTAGGTGTCCGCGCGCACGACGGAGAGCACGGGGCCGAAGATCTCCTCGCGGTAGATCCGCATGTCGGTGGTGACCCGGTCGAAGAGGCTGGGGCCGGTGAAGAACCCGTCCTCGTATCCGGGGACGGTGTGCCCGCGCCCGTCCACGACCAGTTCCGCGCCCTCCTCGACACCCAGGTCCACGTAGCGCTCGACCCGCTCCAGGGCCTCGCGCGTGACGAGCGGGCCGAAGTCGGCGTCGGGGTCGTGGGAGGGCCCGACGCGGAGGGCGCCGATGCGCTCGGTGAGGCGGGCGACCAGGGCGTCAGCGGTCTCCTGCCCGACCGGGACGGCCACGGACACGGCCATGCAGCGTTCGCCCGCGGACCCGTAACCGGCGCCGAGCAGGGCGTCCACGGCCTGGTCGAGGTCGGCGTCGGGCATGACGATCATGTGGTTCTTGGCTCCGCCGAAGCACTGGGCCCGCTTACCGTGCGCGGTCGCGGTCGTGTAGACGTACTCGGCGATGGGGGTGGAGCCGACGAACCCGACGGCGGCCACGCGGGGGTCGGTGAGCAGGGTGTCGACGGTCTCCTTGCCGCCGTTGACGACGTTGAGCACGCCCGGGGGCAGCCCCGCCTCGAGGAAGAGCTCGGCGAGGCGGAGCGGGACGGAGGGGTCGCGCTCGGAGGGCTTGAGGATGAACGCGTTGCCGCAGGCGAGGGAGGGGGCGGCCTTCCAGAGCGGGATCATCGCGGGGAAGTTGAACGGGGTGATGCCCGCGACGACGCCCAGTGGCTGGCGGAGGGAGTGGACGTCGATCCCGGTCCCGGCGTTGTCGGTGAACTCGCCCTTGAGCAGGTGCGGGATCCCGGCGGCGAACTCGACCACCTCCAGGCCGCGCTGGATGTCGCCGTGCGCGTCGGGGACGGTCTTGCCGTGTTCGGCGGACAGGAGGCGGGCGAGGGTGTCGCGCTCGTCGTCGACGAGTTGGAGGAAGCGGAGGAGGACGCGGGCGCGGCGCTGGGGGTTCCAGGCGGCCCACTCGGCCTGGGCGGCCTCGGCGTCGGCGATGACGGCCTCGGTCTCGGCCCGGTCGGCGAGGGGGACGCGGGCCTGGACGGTGCCGTTGTTGGGGTCGTGGACGTCGCCGAAGGCGCCCGACCGCCCGGGGACGTGCTTTCCATGCACGAAGTGCGTGAGTTCGCGGGGCTCGTTGGGTTCGTGGGTCTCACTGACCATGGCGCACCAGCTCTCGTCTGGAGGCGGAGCGGGGCACGGGGGCATGGGGGAACGGGGCCGCGATGGTGCGCGGCCGGCCGGGCGGCCCGTGGTGTCGGGTCGCCGGGTTCAGCGGTCGTGCCCGATCGCGTGCCCGGGCGGCGTTCCGTGCCCGGGCCGGGTCGCGTGGGCGCGTACCGGTGCCATGCGTGCTCGCTCCATCCTCGTGGATCACACGGTTGTCGACAGCCGCGGCCGGTATCCTGACTCCCGGATCAGCGCGCTCTCCCCGCCTTCCCGGCTGACGCCAGTGGCATCGTCTGGGCGAGCGCTTCCCGGACACAGTGGCGGGACCGTGCCGGATTCCCACCGGCTTCCCTGCACCGCGGCTCTGTGACGCCCACCATATAGTTGGACGTCCAAGTAAATCCAGAGCCCAGGGAGTGTGACCCGGGCCACACGGGTCGAGGGGGTGTTCTGGGTGGAACCGGAGTCGGCGGCCCGGGACGGGGAGACGGACGGACGCGCGTCGGCGCGCCTGACCGGGGGCGCTACCGGTCCAGCCCCGCGAGGAGCTCGTGGGCCTCGTCCAGATGGGCGGGAACGGCCTCCGGCCCCTCCGCCAGGCGCATCGCGGTGAGCTCGCAGGCCATGGCGACATGAGCGGCCAGGACGGCCACGGCCTCCGTCGCACCGACCTCCATGAGCGCGTTCGCCAGTTTGTCGGCCCGGCACTGCTGCACCAGGAGGTAGCGGGACTTGAGGTCGTCGCTCTCACGCAGCAGCCGCATCAGCACCGCCGCGTGATCGGGCGACAGGGAGGTGTGCGGACGGACGCCCGCCTCGCGGAGGAGTCCGACCGCGGCACCGAGGTCGTCCCCCACCGAGGCGGACGCCTTCTCTCGCACGTGGGCACACACGCGCTCGATCTCATCCGCGTCGTCCGCGAACAGCACCTGCTGTTTGTCCCCGAAGTACCGGAAGAAGGTGGTACGCCCCACCTCGGCGCGTTCGGCGATCGCCGCGACGGTGACGTTGTCGAATCCGTGCTCGTCGAAGAGCTGGAAGGCGGCCGACACGATCAACGCGCGGGCCTTACGCCGTTTACGGGCGTGGAGCGTGTCCGGGGGGTGGTGCATGAGGCAACCCTATCGAGTGGGAACCCGGTTCTCCGTGAGACTCGAGACCATAAGTACTCTGGTCCCAAAACGCTCCGTGAGCACCTGGGTAGCGGGAAGTCGTTTGGCCGATCTGGTTGCGGACACGGGCGTCGGGCTCAGCCGGGGACCCCACGCACATGTTCCGGTTGGCCCGGAATTTTATTGCAGAACCGACGCCGGGTGACAACCGCCTTCCGGAGACCGGCCGGAGCCGACGTGGAATGTGGTTCCCCACTCACGCAGGTTATGCCACCGATGGGCCGACCATTTTGTCAGCCGACCAAAATTCTCCACCCAACAAAATAGTTAAGTTTCCTAACTATAGGCGCACCGCACAGTTCGCGCGACCTCCCCCAGAATGACGGCCCCCTGTGCCACAGTGGGAGACCTGCATCACACCCTGGAGTTGGTTATGACGTATCTCCTGGTCATCGGTACGCGCAAGGGGCTCTTCACCGCCAAGAGCGAGGATCGGCGCGCATGGGAGGTGACCGGCCCCCACCGGCTGGACGCGGCCGACTACGCGAGCATGAGCGCGGTGTACGCCGTCGGCGTCGACCCGCGCTCCGGCCGCGTCCTCGCCGGAGCCGAGAGCTCACACTTCGGCCCGAGTGTCTGGTACAGCGACGACAACGGGGCGTCGTGGCACGAACCGGGCACCGCGCCCATCGCCTTCCCCGAGGACACCGACGCCTCGTTCACCCGCGTCTGGCAGTTCGCGTTCGGGCCCGAGCCCGACACGGTGTACGCGGGTGTGGAACCGCACGCCCTCTTCCGGTCGACGGACGCAGGACTGAGCTTCAGGCTGGTGCGTCCCCTCTGGGACCACCCCCACCGCGCGGACTGGTTCCCCGGTGCGGGCGGCGGCGCGATCCACACCATCCTGCCGGGGCTCCTGGGGGCGGGCGACCGCGCTCCGGAGGCCATGACCGTCGCCATGTCCACCGGCGGTGTCTACCAGACCCGCGACGCCGGGGCGACCTGGACACCGGCGAACAAGGGCGTCTCGGCCGTGTTCCTCCCGGACGAGGAGCCCGAGTACGGCCAGTGCGTCCACAAGGTCGCGGCGGCACCGAACGGGGTCCTCTACCTCCAGAACCACCACGGGGTCTACCGCAGCGCGGACCCCGCCGGGGAGGGGTGGACGTCCATCGAGGAGGGCCTGCCCTCCAACTTCGGGTTCGCCGTGGTCACGCACCCGAGCCGTCCGGAAACCGCGCTCACCTTCCCGGTGATCAGCCAGGAGGTGCACCTGCCGCCCGGCGACCGCCTGGGCGTGTACCGCACGGACGACGGCGGCGACAGCTGGCGGCCGGTCACCGAGGGCCTGCCGCAGGAGCCCTACTTCGGGATCGTCCTGCGCGACGCGGCCTGCACGGACGGGGCGGACGTGCCGGGGTTCTACTTCGGCACCCGGACGGGTGACGTCTACGCCGCCACGGACGACGGGGACCGCTGGCACCAGGTGGCCGCCCACCTGCCCGACGTCCTGTGCGTGCGCGCCGTGGAGGTGTGAGATGCGCGTGACGGTCCACCTGCCGGGGCTCCTGCGCGCGGACGCGGACGGCGCCGCCCACGTTCCGGTCGAGGTCGACGACGGCACCGGGCTGCGGGACGTACTGAACGCCCTGACCGCCCGGCATCCGGGGCTGGACCGGCGGATCCGCGACGAGCGGGGCGCGCTCCGCCGGTACGTGAACGTGTTCGTCAACGGAGACGAGTGCCGGGGCATCGGCGGCCTGGACGCCCCGGTCCCCGACGGGGCGGACGTCCGCCTCCTCCCCTCGGTGGCGGGCGGTTGAGCGGTGTCTTGCGGGGCCTGCGCTCCGCTTCGGCCCGGGTTCGGACGCCCCGAAGGCGGGGATTCCTCATCCTCGTCTTCGCCCGCCCGTCGCCCGCCACCACCCTCAACGGACGCCCGGTGGCGCGGTTCCTCCCTCCTCGTCGCCCGCCACCACCCTCAACGGACGCCTACGGCGCGGCCCGACGCACGCTCGTTCCCCGCTCGCGGCTCGACCCGTCTGGCGGAACCCCGCCGGCGTCCCACC
>NZ_ANBC01000648.1 GCF_000341125.1 Nocardiopsis lucentensis DSM 44048
AGGTGGGTGAGGGAGCGCCACACCCACTCCAGCGGGCCGAGGCGGAAGCGCCCCATCCAGAAGTGGGCGCCGACCGCCGTCAGGACGAAGTAGACGACGGCGACGGCGTACTGGCCGAGAAGGGTGACCTCGCCCTCGAAGGGGGACATGGCCAGCAGGAACACGGCGGTGCTGCCCAGGTACACGGTCAGCGTCATCCGGCCGAGCGGGGCGAGGGCGCCCAGAACCCGCGAGACGGCACGCCCTCGGTTGACCAGCCACCAGACCAGCCCCAGGTAGAACAGGGCGCCGCCGATCCCCGAGAGGGAACCGCCCAGGGAGACGAGCGCGTCCGAACCCGGGTGCGTGACCGGCAGGCCGTCGGCCCCGAGGTGGACGGGGACGCCGTCGGCGTCCACCTCCATCGGGAACAGCAGGTCGGAGGCGAACATGACGGTCAGACCGGCCACCTGGCCCGCGAGCCCCGTCCAGATCATCCGGACCGGCAGCCGCGAGGGCTCCCCCGGGTGCTCCGGGTCGAGTTCGGGGCGGCGGGCCAGCCACACGCCGACGCAGAAGAACGCGAGGGTCTGCGGGACGAGGGAGACCAGGATCCACGCGCCACCCGTCGGCATCAGGAGTTCGACGACCGGCGCGAGGGCGAAGAGCAGGACGGCCGCGGCCAGAGGACGCCGCCGCGTTCCGGACAGCAGAACCGGCATCATCGGAGCCAGGACGACCGCGGTGATCGCGTAGTGGGTGAGGATGTCACCGTCGAACACGAGCAGGTGCGGGACCCCGAAGAGCAGTCCGAGCACGGCGTACCGGCGAACCATCACCACCATGGGGCGCTGTCCGCGCCGGGCCGCGCCGCGCCACGCGAGCACGGTTCCCACCCCGAGCAGCACCATGAGCATGGCTCTGGCCTTGCCTGACATGAGCAGCGTGGCGCCGGTGTCGACGGCGGAGGTGAGCGTGCTCGGGGCGAGTCCCCCGGCACGCTCGGCGGCGAACACGATGACCGTCACGTTCATCATGACCACGCCGATCATCGCGAGCGCCCGCGCGACGTCGAGGAAGGCCACCCGGGGAGCGGGCGGCGCCTGGGGTACGGGTCGGGCATGGACTTCGGTCACGGGTTCCCCTCCTTGGTAGGCACCCGTCAACCCTCGCCCGCGCACCCTCCGCCGCGCATCGACCGATCCGCCGACCCCCGCGGCGCGCCGTCTCATCCTTTCGGCCGAGGCCGCGCACGGCGTTCCTGCCTAGCCTGATCACCATGGCGCTGAACAGGGCGTTCGCCCGCATCACCGAACACCTCTCGCACGTCGACGGCGGGCTGCCCCGGCTCGTCGCGTGGAGCGCGGCGGCCCTGCTGCTCCTGGTCTGGCCCCTCGACCTCGCCAACACGGTGCGGTCCCTCCACCCCGTCGGCGACTGGCTCCGCCCCCCCGGC
>NZ_ANBC01000649.1 GCF_000341125.1 Nocardiopsis lucentensis DSM 44048
GCACCCTGCTCGTCCTCCTCTGCCTGGTCGCGCTCCCACCGCGTACCCGGGCGGCCTCGACCGCGCTCCTCGGCCTCGGCGGCGCCCTCACCGTGACGGCGACCTCCGTGGTCCTGTGGTCCCCGCCCAAGGGGCAGTTCGGGTACGCCTTCGCCCTGTCCGAGGTCCTCGCGCTGCTGTTCCTGCTGGCGCTCACGGCCCTGCGCTGCCGGGCCTGGCAGGTCGGCGCCGTCTCCGCGGCCGCGTACGCGGCCTTCCTGTCCGAGTACCTGCGGGAGCCGTACTGGTCGAACCAGCTCTCCCTCGCCTTGGTGCTCGTCGGGATGGGAGTGGCACCCGGGCTGTACCTGCGGTGGCGGGCGGCCCGGCACGCCGCCCAGGTAGAGGCGGTCCGGGCGCACGAACGGCTGTCCCTCGCCCGCGACCTGCACGACGTGGTCGCCCACGAGGTCACCGGGATCGTGGTCCATGTCCAGGCCCTCCGGCACATCGCCGAACGCGACCCGGAGACGGTGCGCGCGGCGCTGCCGGAGATCGAGGCCGCGGGCACACGCGCGCTGGAGTCCATGCGCGGTATGGTCTCCCGGCTGCGGGAACACGAGGACGCCCCCCTGAACCCGAACCCCGCGGAGGGGCTCACCCGGTTGGCCGCTCCCGCCCGGCCCGGGCGTCCCGAGGTGTGCGTGCACACCAGCGGCGGCGTGGCGGACCTGCCGCCCGCCGTCGGCACGGCGATTCTGCGGATCGCCCAGGAGTCGGTGACCAACGCGCTGCGGTACGCGCGCGGCGCCGAACGGGTGAGCGTGGTCGTGGAGGTGCTCGACGACGGTGTGCGCCTGCGCGTCCACGACGACGGGCGCGGAGCCGGGGTCCAGGTGGGCGGCGGTTACGGTCTGGTCGGCATGGCCGAACGGGCCAGGCTGCTCGGCGGAGAACTGACCGCCGGTCCGCCGGGCCGGACCCGGGGGTGGGTCGTACGGGCGTGGCTGCCGCTGTCCGGCGACGGGTCGGACGGCCGGAACGGAGACGAGGACGCGTGACGATTCGGGTACTGCTCGCCGACGACCAGCAGATGGTGCGGACCGGGTTCCGCTACATGCTGGACGCCGAGAACGACATCGAGGTCGTGGGCGAGGCGGGCGACGGGGTCGAGGCGGTGCGGCTGGCGCGGGAACTGCGCCCGGACGTGACGCTCATGGACATCCGCATGCCGGGGGTGGACGGGTTGGAGGCCACCCGGCGGTTGGCCGGTCCGGGGGTGGCCGACCCGCTGCGCGTGGTCGTGGTGACCACGTTCGACCTGGACGAGTACGTCCACGCCGCGTTGACCGGCGGGGCCGTCGGGTTCCTGCTCAAGGACGCGGGCCCGGCGCTGCTGATCGAGGCGGTGCGCGCGGCGGCCCGGGGCGACGCCATGGTCTCCCCGAGGATCACCGTCCGGCTGCTGCGGCACTTCGCCGAGACGGGTCCGCGGCCGAGGAGGGACACGGCCGGGTTGACCGACCGGGAGCTGGACATCGTGCGCGCGGTGGCGCGCGGACTGACCAACACCGAGGTGGCCGCGGAGCTGTACGTCACGGTGAGCACGGTCAAGACGCACCTGGCGAGCGTCCAGAACAAGCTGGGGGCGCGCAACCGGGTCGAGGTCGCCGCCTGGGCCTACCGGGGCGGCCATGTGGACTAGGCCTACCAGGCGGCGGGCGCGTAGTCCTTGAGGAAGCAGCCGTACAGGTCCTCGCCGAGCTCGCCGCGGACGACGGGGTCGTACACGCGCGCGGCCCCGTCCTCCAGGTCCAGCGGCGCGTGGAACCCGGCGTCGGCGATCCGCTCCTTGTCCGGGTGCGGCCGCTCGTCGGTGATCCAGCCCGTGTCGACACTGGTCATCAGGATGCCGTCGGTCTCCAGCATCTCCTGGGCGCTGGTCCGCGTGAGCATGTTGAGCGCGGCCTTGGCCATGTTGGTGTGCGGGTGGCCCGCGCCCTTGTAGCCGCGTCCGAAGACGCCCTCCATGGCGGACACGTTGACGATGTAGGTGCGCCGCGCGGACGAGGCCGCCAGGGCGGGGCGCAGGCGGTCGACGAGCATGAACGGCGCGCTCACGTTGCACAGCTGCACTTCGAGCATCTCGACGGGGTCGACCTCGCCGACCTTCCGCGTCCAGCTGTTGACGGGGGCCAGGTCCGGCACCAGCCCCCCGGCGTCGATGGCGTTGCCCTCACGCACCCGCTCCATCGAGGCCGACCCGGTGGTCAGGGCCAGCGAGGTGAGCATCTCCGGGGTGAGCGCGTGCGGGGCGAGCCGGAGCTCCTCCGTCTCCCGCGCTCCCTCCAGTGCGCGGGGCCGTACTCCGCCGAGGACCAGCGGCTCCC
>NZ_ANBC01000650.1 GCF_000341125.1 Nocardiopsis lucentensis DSM 44048
CCCCGTGAGCGGTTCGGCCTCGGCGGCGATGAGCGGTCCGTAGGAACCCGGCGAACGCCGCACCGTCTGTGCCGCGTTGTTGATGAGGATGTCCAGCGGCCCCTGCTCGGCCACGTCGTCGGCCAGCCGCAGGACCTGGGCGGGGTCGCGCAGGTCGACGCCGACCACGCGGAGGCGGTGCAGCCACTGGCCGCTGTCCGGCATGGCGGGGAACCGGCGGACCGCGTCCTTGGGGAACCGCGTGGTGACGGTGGTGTGCGCACCGTCGCGGAGCAGCCGCAGCGCGATGTACATGCCGATCTTGGCCCGGCCGCCGGTGAGCAGGGCGCGCCGCCCGGTCAGGTCGGTGCGCGCGTTGCGGCGCTCCCGGTTCAGGGCCGCGCACGCGGGGCACAGCTGGTGGTAGAAGGCGTCGACCTCCGTGTACTTCTCCTTGCACACGTAGCAGGGCCGGGCCTTCCTGAGCACCCCGGCCAGGGCCCCGGTCGCTCCGCTGGTCAGGGCTCGGCCGTTGGTCTCGTCGTCGATCCGGTCCGGGGCGGCGGTGGCGGTGGCGGCGAGCACGGCGTCGTCGTGCGCCTTCACCGCGTCCCTGCGGGCGCGCCGCCGCTTCTCCTTCACGATCTTGAAGAGCTTGGCGGAGGCCCGTTGCAGGACGAGCGAGTCCGGGTGGTCGGTGGGCAGCCCCTCCACCCGCGCGAGCACGTCCAGACACACGCGCAGGTGCTCCGGGTCGACTCCGGCCTCCGTCGTCTCCGTCACGTCTTCCGTCACCGCTGACTCCACCACTGTCCTCCACGGCCCCCGAGGCGGGGCCAAAAGGAACCATATGCGCACCCGGAGACCAGGCGGGGAACGATCCGGTGTGGGACGGAGGTGACTATGGAGGTGAACCGGGTGTCGTGAGACGAGAGGGAAGCCGTGAACCGACTGACCAGTGACGCGCGGGCCGAGGACACGGGCGGCACGCCCGAACTCGTGGTCCTGCTCGACGAACGGCACCGGCCGGTGGGCGTGGCCGACAAGGCCACCGTGCACAGCGCGGACACCCCGCTGCACCTGGCCTTCTCCTGCTACGTCCTGGGGCCCGACGGTCGGGTCCTGGTCACCCGGCGCGCGTTGGCCAAGACCACGTGGCCGGGCGTGTGGACCAACAGCTGCTGTGGCCACCCCGGCCCGGGTGAGGGTCTGGAGGAGGCCGTGCGCCGCCGGGTCGGCCAGGAGCTGGGGTTGGAGCTGGCGGAGGTCCGGCCGGCGCTGCCGGAGTTCCGCTACCGGGCGGTGTCGGCGGAGGGGATCGTGGAGAACGAGTTCTGCCCGGTGTTCTGGGCCCGCGCGGAGGGGGAGCCCTCCCCCGACCCCGACGAGGTGACCGAGTACGCGTGGGTGGAGTGGCCCGACCTGGTGGAGTTGGCCGCGCGGTCCCCGTGGGCGATCAGCCCGTGGGCGGCCGAACAGATCCCCGCCCTGGACGCGGCGGGTCCGGTTCCCCGGGTGTGACGGTTCGGGAGCCGGCAGGGTGCTGCAAGACGAGTCGAGCCGCGAGCGAGGAACGAGCGTCAGGCGAAGACGAGGATGAAGCATCCCTGCCTTCGGGGCGCCCGAACCCGGGCCAAAGCGAAGCGGAGGCCCAAAGCAAGCACAGCCGCGGCTTCTCTGGGTAGGACGGTCTCAGCGACCCCTCCCCCCGGTAGGAGCCGAGCAGATGCCACCTCGCCCCGTCGCCCTCGCCTTCGACGTCCTCGACACCCTGTTCCCGCTGGGCCCGCTGGAGTGGCGGTTCCGCGAGGCGGGGATCCCCCGCGTACTCATGACCCGCTGGAGCGACCACGTGCTCCGCGACACCTTCGCCCTCGCCCTCCTGGACGGCGACCGCTCGTTCGAGGACGTGGCCCGGGGGTCGCTCAGGGACATCACCGGGCACCAGATCGCCCCGGCGGCCGAGGACTCCGTCATCGAGGGCATGGCGCGGCTCGAGCCCCGGAGCGAGGCCGTGACCGCCGTGACCGCCGCGCGCGAGGCGGGCCTGCGGGTGGTGACCCTCGGCAACGGCGACGAACGCCCGACGCGGGAGCTGCTGGAGCGGGCGGGGATCCTCGACCTGGTCGACGGAGTGCTGGGCGGCGCGTCGGCGGGCGCCTGGAAGCCGGCCGCGGCGCCCTACCTCGCGGCGGCGCGGGAGCTGGGGGTCGACCCGCGCGAACTCGGCCTGGTCACCGCGCACGGGTGGGACGTGGGCGGCGCCGCGCGCGCCGGGCTGGTGACCGGGTGGTCGGCCCACCTGGAGGGCCGGTTCCCGGCGGTGTTCCCGGCACCGGACGTGTCCGGTCGGGACCTCGAACAGGTGGTCAAGGCCCTACTGGACCTTTGATCCGCGCCCCGGCCCCTGGGGCGAGGACCGAAGCGAGCACAGCTCAATCCTCCCAGGACCGGTCGTACTGGGGGTGGTTCCGGTACACCGTGGCCAGGTACTTCACCGCCCGGCGCCAGGCGAGCAGTTCCGACCACGGGTCGCCGCCGCTCTCGGCCGGTGACGAGGGCGCGGGTTCGAGGGGGCGCATGCTGGCGGAGTGGGCCTTGGTGTACCCCTCCACGATCATGCGCTTGGCCGCCACCTCGGCCAGCGCCCGGTCCCGGCCGCGGGCTCCCGCGGGGACGGCCCTCGACGCGCGTTCGTCCTCGTCCAGGCGCGTGTTGAGGAACTCGACGATGGTCAACGGAAACGACTCCCCTCCGGTCACCGTACGGCCCTACACCTGGCCCAGTATCCGTGATTCTCCGGTGGCGATCCACTCACCGTCAGGGACAACCCTCGAACTGCGGGACGCTCGTGACGAGGTCCAGACCGGTCTCCCCGAACCACGTCTCCAACAGCTGCCCCGCGGTTCCGTCCTGGTACATCTCGGTGATCGCCTTGTTGACCGCCTCGCACGCGCGCACATCGCCGTGCGGCAGCCCGACACCGTACTTCTCCTCGGTGAACGGGTTGTTGACCAGCCGAAAGGTGTCGGGGGCCTGGGCCAGGAAGCCCGCGAGGATCAGGTTGTCCGTGGACATCGCGTCCACCTCGCCCTCACGCAGGGCGTCGGCGCACGCGCCGTAGCTGGGGGCGTCCGTCTGCTCGACCCGGATGCCGAGCCCCTGGGTGATCCGCCGCGCCGAGTTCGACCCCTTCCCCTGGCACACGCGGAGCCCCTCCAGGTCGCGTACGTCGTCGATGTCGGTGTCCTCGGCCCGGACGAGCAGGTCCTGCTGGGCCACGTAGTACGGTCCGCCGAAGGTCACATCGGCCTTGCGGGCCTGGGTGATGGAGTAGGTCGCCACGACCATGTCCACCTCGCCGCCGATGAGCAGGTCCTCGCGTTCGGCGGAGGTGACCCCCACCAGCTCCACGCGGTCGGCGGGGAAGCCCAGGCGCTCGGTGAGGTAGTAGGCGACGTCCACGTCGAAGCCGGTCAGTTCGCCGTCGGGGCCCCGCAGACCGGTGCCGGGCTGGTCGTACTTGACGCCCACGGTGATCGACTCCGCGTCGAGCACCGAGACCTCCTCCCCCAGCGCCTCGGAGCACGCGGACAGTCCCAGCACCAGGGCGGCCGCCGCGGCGGCGGGACGGTGTCGCAACCTCATCGGCCCGTTCCTCTCTCAGGTGTCAGCGGTACTCGGCCAGCCGGGGGCGGACCCCGAGCGCGATCAGTGCGAGCACGGCCAGGACGCACACGGGGAGCCCCAGCCGCCAGGGGGTCAGCACCGCGTCCCCCCGCGCGATACCGTCGACGAAGGTGGTCCGGTGCAGGGCGATCAGTTCGTCCAGAGCGGCGACGTAGGCGGGAAAGGTGCCGTCGCGCGAGTCGGCGACGGACATGCGGGTCTCGACCGCGGCGGCCAGATCGCCGTCGCGGGCGGCGGCGCGCAGGTCGCGGTCGGCCGCGTGCAGCCGCTCGTAGGTCTCCAGCACCTCGGCGAGCGCGTCCTCCTGGCCGGGCAGCAGTGACCCCTGTGCCCGCTCGCCGAGGTACCCGAGGGTGCCGGGGTCATCGTCGTCGGGGTCGTCCGGCCCCGGCAGCTCGGGGTAGGCGTCGGCGACCTCGTCGACCGCCGCGTAGTACTGGTCCAGGTTCTCGGCGGGCCGGAACAGAACCTGCTGGGCCCGTTCCAGGTAGACCTGCTGGTAGTTGTCGGCCAGTTCGGGGTCGCCGAGGAAGCGGCTCTGGTCGGCCTGCATGTCGGTGGCGATCGCCCCCGCCCGTGCGAGCGCCATCGCCGCGTCCAGCCCCTCCTCCTTGGCGCCGCGCTGGTACCCGTTGCTCAGTTCGAGCGTGATGACGACGCCGACGGTCAGGAGGAGGACCCCGACGGTCGCGGCCAGGAGGGGGATGTTGAGGCGGCGGCGGAAACGTACGCGCAAGTAGAGCTGGAGCGCGACCAGCGCCACGATCGTGGCCGCGCCGACCGCGCCGACCGTCAGCATTCCCTGCGCGACCGAACGCTGCCCCTCCTCATGGTTCTGCCGCACGATCGCGGAGGAGTCCAACCCCAGGTTGAACGCCTTGGGAAGCAGCTCCGTGTGCATCAGTTGTGTCGCCCGCCGGTACTCCTCCAGCGCCTCCTCGTCCACCCTTCCCGGCGGGGCCTGTGCCTCGTCGTTGAGCAGGCGGGCGCGGGAGGCGTGCCGCTCGTAGGAGCCCATCCCGTCCAGGACCGCCTGGACGGTGCGCTCCTCCACGCTGTCGCCCTCGGTGAGTGAGGCGGCGTGGAGCAGCGCCTCGTTGGCCTGGCGGCGGCTGGCCTCGAAGCGGTCCAGGGCGTCGGCGCGCCCGGACCCCAGGTCGTGACCGGTCCCCATGAGCAGGACGTCGGCCATGCGCGCGTCCATGTCGGCCAGGGCCAGGTACAGGTCGGTGGTGGCCATGGCGCGCGGTCCCGCGTCGCGGCCGAGCACGTCGAGCCCGGTTCGGGCCTGGCCCAGGGTGGTGTGCGCGGACGCGAACAGCCCCGTGACGGCGACGACGCACACCATCGTCAGCGCCCACACCCGGGCCGGGGTGGAGTTGAGCCGGAACCGGCGGCGCCCGGTCCGGGGCGGGGACCCCGGAGGGTGGCCGGTCACCGGGCCTCACCCCTTCTGCACGGTGATGGCCGTCCACGCGCCGACGTAGATCCGATCACTGTCATTCAGGGGAACCTCCACGTTGCGGGGGATGGGGTCGACGGCTCCGTTGATCGTCGTCCCGTTGGCCGACCCCGGGTCGACGACCGCCCAGGTCCCGCCGGACACGGGCAGCAGGATCGCGTGTACGCGGGAGACGGCGGGGTCCCCGTCGGGGCCGCCGAGGTCGATCTCCGGGGTGAACTCCCGTTTGACGCTGCGCCGGCCGATGTGCACGCGCTCACCCTGGAGCCTGACCCGACGCTGCCGGTGGTGCGTGGGGAAGGGGAGCTGGGACGTGTCGAGCCTGCCCTGGTCGGCCATGTACTGGTAGTAGGCGGGGTCGGCGGCCACGATCGCGAGCCACGGGATCCCGGTCGCGGAGTCCGCGGCCCCGGGACGGCG
>NZ_ANBC01000651.1 GCF_000341125.1 Nocardiopsis lucentensis DSM 44048
GGTCGCGGTGGAACTGTGACCGGAGGGGCAGCTCGGCATGGGTCCCTCCTACCTGGGTCCCGGGGCGTCGCGGGGAGGGGTCCGGGTGTGGCGGGAGGGTCTGTCAGGGTGGTCAGACCTGTCCGGCACGGGGTCCCCCTCGTCGGCCGGGCACCGGTATGACCACCACGGTGATGTTGTCTTTGCCGCCGGCCCTGATCGCGAGGTCGACGTACCTGCGGGCGGCCTCCCGGGGCGCGGTTCCGGCACCGGGGACGGCGGCGGTGAGGTCGGCGGCCTCCGGATAGTAGTTCCACAGACCGTCGGTACAGAGCACGACGGCTCCGGGTCCGGTGGGGGTGACGGTGCAGACGTGCGCGTCGACCTCCCCGGAGTCGGCGCCCATCCACGCGACGAGAGCGTGCGCGTTCGCCGAGCGCATGGCCTCCTCGCGGGACAGCATGCCCATCTGCACCATGGCCTCGCTCCAGGAGTCGTCCTTGGTGAGGAGGGCGGACGCGCTGGCGGCGGGGCCGCCGGACAGCCA
>NZ_ANBC01000652.1 GCF_000341125.1 Nocardiopsis lucentensis DSM 44048
CGGTGTCGGGGCGCACGACGGCGGAGACGAACGTGCAGGCGGGCGCGGACCGGGGCGACTCCGCGATCGCGGCCACGGCACGGGCGGCGTGGGTCATCGCCGCGCCGGTGGCCTCGCGGGGGTCGGCTCCCTGGCGCATGCGCTCGACGAGGACGGCGACGCCGGCTTCGGCGGTCACACGGGAGGCCTCGTCGGGGCGGGGCGAGGTGGACACCCCGTCGCAGACCACGGCGAGGACCGCGCCGGGCGCGTGGGGGTCGTCGGCGGGCAGGACGCGGACCGCCATGGCGTCCTCGTTGCGTTTGTGCCGCAGTCCGCGGTCACTGACGCCCGCGGCGCTCTCGGTGGACACCTCGACGTGGTCGCGCCCGGTGGGCTGGAGCAGGCCGCACGTCATGCAGTACCCGTCCCGTACCCGCCCCGGGCACCACGTGCAGAGGGCGGGGTTGGTGGGGGTGACCGGGACGCTTCCGGTGGCGGGCGGCGGCCACTCCGGCACGGTCGGAACGGATTGTTCGGAGGACCCCGCCTGACCGGAGGGTCTGGGGGGTCTGGAGGTCTCGGCCGGGCTGTGGGCACCATCGGCGGGGCCCCGGGGCTCGCCCGTCGGGGCGGGGAGGACGGCGTCGCGCCGCAGGGGCTGGGTGGCCAGGGCGTCGGCACCGCCGCCGGACCGCGGACGCGTGGCACCGGACAGGCTCACCTGGGGCGCGGTGGGCGCGCCGTCCTCGGGCGTCAGACCGGGACGTTCGCCGCCGTCGGGACTCGGGCGGGTGGCCCCCGACAGGCTCACCTGGGGCGCGGTGGGCACCGTGTCGGGGTTCTCGGCGGGAGCGTCCCTGATGTCGCTCGGAAGGGTGCGGCCGCACCCCTCGCAGAAGCTGTCACCAGCGGCCACTCTGTCGGCGCAGGCAGGGCAGGTCCGCACCTTGGACATCGACGTACCTTCGATTCTCACAGCAGCGTCACGGGGCGTAGGGAGTTGGCCTTGTCCACGAGTTCGTGGCGTTCACGCACCGAGGCGGCGCGATGAGCCAGGGTACGGTAACGCCGTTCCAGGTTGGCACGCACACCGTCCTCCGAGAGCGGTGCTCCCAGGAGCACACGGTCCGCCGGCGCGCGGCCACCCGCGTCGAGCCAGACCAGGACGTTCTCCAGGACCCGGGCGGCGAGCCGGTCGGTGGAGTCGCCGTCCAGACCGAGCCGTTCCAGGCGTTGGCCCGCCTCCAGGAACTCCGCCGCGTCCGTGGAGCCGTGCCGGGTGGACAGGACGGACACGAGCGCGGTCTGGGCGTGCACGTACTGGCTGGACAGCTCGGGCACGGTGTCCAGGACCGAGATCGCCGCCGCCCGGTCGTCCTGGGCGAGGCGGATCCGTGCCAGGCCGAAGGCGGCGCTGACGAACGAGTGGTCGGTGCTCCACACCGTCTGGTACTGGCGGGCGGCGGTCGCGTGGTCGCC
>NZ_ANBC01000653.1 GCF_000341125.1 Nocardiopsis lucentensis DSM 44048
GGGTGAGGGTGCGGCCCTGCCCCGCAGGATGGGGATCAGCTCCTCGTCGCTCAGGGCGGAGAACCCCCGGAGTTGCTGGGCGGCCGGATCGTCGTCGTGGATGAGGGGCCTGGGCAGGAGCGCCGCGGCCTCGACGGGCGGCGGTGGAGCGAGCAGTCGGTCGGCGTCGAGTGCGCCGATCTCGGTGCCGCCCACCGTGTTCTCACCGCCGAACAGGGTGGAGGACGCCGGGTGCGGCGAGCCCTTGATGTCGGACAGCACCTCGCGCAGGACGCCGGTGAGCTGGTCGGCCATCTCGTCGGCGTCCTGGAAGCGCAGGTCCGGTTCGGCCCGCGTGCTGCGGCGCAGCAGGCGGTCGAAGGACTCGTGCCGTCTGAGCAGCGGCACGGTGTCGGCGGGCGGGAGGGTGTGCGCGTGCTCGCGTCTGGCGTCGAACCGGAAACTGAGGACGGCCAGGGACCGTCCCACGGAGTAGAGGTCGGAGCTGATCGAGGGGCCGGGGGAACGCAGCTCCTCCTCCGGCACCCGGTAGCCGGGCGTGCTGTAGACGGAGCTGGAGGTGTCGTCCATACGCCGCACACCGCCCAGGTCGATGAGCTTGATCTGCTCCTCGCTCTGCATGACGTTGTCCGGCTTGAAGTCGCAGTAGAGCAGACCCTTGCTGTGCAGGTAGCCGAGGGCGCGCAGGCTCTCCAGACCGTAGGCGATGACCTGGTCGACGGGCAGGACCTCGTAGCCGGTGCCCGGCTCCCCGCGCTCGGTGAGCAACTGCCGCAGCGATTTGCCCCCGACGTACTCCATGACGATGTGGCCGGCGGGGATACCGGTGTCGGGGTCGGGGTACTGCGAGAAGTTGATGATCTTGACGATGTTGGGGTGCTCGACCTCCGACAGGAAGGCGCGCTCGGCGGCGGCCGCCCTGTGCGCCTCCGCGTCCCCGGCGTTGAGCAGGCCCTTGAGTACCACCCAACGGTCGTTGACGTTGCGGTCCTTGGCCAGGTAGATCCAGCCCAGCCCACCGTGGGCGATACAGCCGAGCACCTCGTACTGCCCACCGACCAGGTCGCCCGCGGCGAGCTTGGGTGTGAAGGAGAAGGGGGTGCCGCAGCTGCGGCAGTACCCCTCGGTCCGGCCGGGACGGCCGTCACGGGAGCGGCCGACCCGGTCGTTGCAGACGCCGCAGAAGCGGTTCTTCTCCGCGACGACGGGCTCGGTCATGACCGCCTCGGCCGGATTCCGGTAAGGGACCATGGGCACCTGGACCATGCCCATCCCGAGCATGCCGCGCGCGGAGCGGCGGCTGCTCCCGGCCGACCCCGCACCCGTGCCGTGCACGTTCCCGGTGCCCGTGGTGTCTGCGGACCCGGCGCCGCCGGAGAGGAGGGCACGGTCCTCCGGCGGAGTTCCGGGAGGGCGCACCCACGGGACCGGTTGGGAGGCGGGCTGAGGTGCCAGGGGGACCTGTTCGGTCCTGGCGTGGAGTACGTCGCCCGGCGCACGGCCGCAGGTACGGCAGGAACCGCCCTCGATCCGGCCGTCGCAGTCGGGTTCCGTGCACGCGGTCGTCACGTGTGCGCACCTCCTTCACTCCCGCCGCCCGGCTCTCCGGCGCCGGAGGGGGTTCCGTCTTCGGGGAAGTCGGCCCCGGACACCTCCTTGAGCGCGCTGAGGTAGGCGGCCAGCGCGACGGTGGCGGCGCGCAGGTCGCAGGGGACCGACCACAGTTCCCAGTGCGCCACGCCGTGCAGCCCGGCGAGCCGCACGTCACCGGCCAGGCCGAGCCGGACCGAGAGCGCGCGGAAGGCGTCCAGTCGGCCACGCAGCTCGGCCCGGCGTTCCAGCAGACGGGTGAGCCCGACCTCCCGGTCGCGGGCGTCGTCGGCGGCGAGGTGAATGGCGCGCTGGAGTTCGCCCAGACGGGAGCCGAGTTCGCGCCAGCGCCCGCCGGCGCGGAGGTCGTCCAGTGCGGCGACGCCCGAGCGCAGACCGGGGACCGGGTCCGGGACGTCGGGCACCTCGGGCGAGGAGACCTTGGCGACGACCTGCGCGCGCAGGCGGTGGGCCCGCCCGATGACCATCTCGACGTCGTCGACGGCGAAGCGGAGGCGGTCAACGGTCTCGCGGTAGGAGTCACGCATGCGCAGGGCGTCGCGGAGCTCGCCCCGGGTGCGGTCCAGCAGTCCGCGCAGGCGCTCGATCTCGGTGGTGACCACGCGTCCGCCGACGACGAGCGACAGCGGGTCGCGGCGGATCACCTCACCGATCCGGAAGAGGGCGGCGCGCAGGTCCTCGTACTCGTCCTCGCCGAGGCCGATCATGTCGGCGTACGTGCCGATCTCGTGCCACATGGATTCCAGCTCGCCGAGCCGGGGGTGGAGGGCGTCCCAGGCGGTCTCGACGGCGGAGATGGCCTCGGTGACCTCCTCGTAGTCGGCCGTCACCCGGGCGATGGCCTCCGCGAGGGTGATCCGTTCGTCGGAGGCGTCCGGACGGGTGTCGGTACGCGGAAGCACCACCGAGGGGCCGTCGAGGAGACGGGTGAGCTCGCATTGGGAGTCGGGGTCGCCCGAGACACGCAGATCGGTGGCGCGCTCGACCACGTCCCGCACGGCGGGGTGCGCCGCCCACAGGCTGCGGACGTGCGCGTCCGCCCTCTCCCAGCGCAGTCTGGTGCGTCCGACCAGGTCCGCCTCCCGGAGCAGGCGGTGGCTGACGTGGCCGTCCAGGTCGGTGCGGTAGAGGGCGATCCGATCCGCCTCACCACGCACACGGTTGAGCGCGTGGTCGATGCCCTCCCAGCTCATCGGAGGCATCCGTGCCCCTGGCGCGCTCCCCACCTTCCACATCACTCCCCGTGTCACGCGTCCACGCCCGATCCACGTGAACGGCCCCGTCCTCTCGATGTCCAGATACGAGTCTGGCCGCCGTCCTGCCGAACCACAAGGGCGTCCCGGTGTTCGGCCGTGACCGGCCATGGGGGACGTATCCTCGGGACACCCCCGGCGCCGAGAACAGTGGAGGAATCGTGGCCGACCAGGCGGTGGCACTCGTCATCTCGATCCGCGTGTCGCCGGGCCGCCGCGAGGACTTCCTCACCGGGATCTCCCGCAACGCCGCCGCCGCGCTGAGCGACGAGCCCGGCTGTCTGCGGTTCGAGGTCACCCAGGACGCGGCGGACCCGGACGTGTTCTGGGTCTATGAGGTGTTCGCCGACGAGGAGGCGCTCCGGGCGCACCGCCGCGCACCGCACTTCCTCGCCTGGCAGGAGGAGAAGGCCGCGTTGGTCGTCCCCGGAAGCCAGGTCGACCATCTCGGTACCCGTGTCATCGGCGGGGGCC
>NZ_ANBC01000654.1 GCF_000341125.1 Nocardiopsis lucentensis DSM 44048
AAGAGGGAGGAACCGCGCCGCAGGCGTCGTTTGAGGGTGGTGGAGGGCGACGGGCGGGCCGAGGCGCGGCGGAGGCCCCGAGAGAACACGGTCAGGTGGCGACGGGGCCCGGCGGCTCGTCGCCCTCGTCCGGCCCCGTGTCCCCGGGTTCCCTCCGCATGTGGTTCCCGGGCAGGGCGAACGCCTCGGCGACACCGCGCAGCCGGAAACCGGCCACCGCGAGCACGACACCGAAGATGATCGCGTAGATCCCCACCACGAGCACGATGGCCTGCGCGCCCTCCAGCGGCCAGAACCACAGCAGCAGGCCGAACACGATCGACAGGGCGCCGAGGAAGATGAGCAGCCACTCCGAGCTGATGCGCGCCCGCAGCCGGACGGCGGTGACGATCTCGGCCACACCCGTCACGATCGCCCAGGCACCGATCACGAACACCAGCGCCATGACCGCCACGAGGGGCCAGATCAACGCGATGAGACCCATGATGACGCTGAGTACCGCCTGGACGATCATCGACGCCCGAGTGCCCGGTGTCGCGCGGAAGGCGGCCGCCCCCAGCACGCATCCGTCGACGAGGGCGAACACACCGAAGACGATGGCCAGGGCGACCAGGGTGAGCCCCGGCCAGAACAGGGCGAGCAGGCCGAAGATCACGGCGGCGACGCCGCGCAGGACCACCATCCACCAGTTCCGGCTCATCTCTCCGAGCATGTCGCCGGCCAACGCGTACCGGACCATCCCAGCCTCCCGAGTCCCTCGCGGTCACCCGTGATCACGGGACCTCAGGATGCAACTTCCCTCTGGGCCGCGCCCCCACGACAGTCGACGGGCAAAATACCTGGCAAGGGAGGGTAGGTGTGGTTGACGGAGCCGGACACGGCAACGCCCGCCCCCGGTGACGGGAGCGGGCGGTGCGAGTCTCGGGATCAGCCCTGGCCGGGGTAGCGGCGCTCGGCGGAACCGATGTAGTGCTGACGCGGGCGCGCGATCCGGAAGGCCGGGTCGTGCAGCTGCTCGCGGTAGTGGGCGATCCACCCGGGCAGACGGCCCAGGGCGAACAGCACGGTGAACATGTTGTTCGGGAAGCCCATGGTGCGGTAGATGACGCCGGTGTAGAAGTCGACGTTCGGGTAGAGCTTGCGCTCGGTGAAGTAGGAGTCCGCGAGCGCGGCGGCCTCCAGCTTGAGGGCGAGCTTGAACAGCTCGTCCGGGTTGTCGTCGTGGTCAAGGATCTGGCTGGCCAGAACCTTGATCTCCTTGCTCCGCGGGTCGAAGTTCTTGTACACGCGGTGGCCGAAGCCCATCAGGCGGACCTCGCGGGCCTTCACCCGCTCCAGGAAGTCCTCGATGCTGGTGCCCGAGTCGCGGATACCCTCCAGCATCTCCAGGACGGCCTGGTTGGCGCCGCCGTGGGAGGGGCCGGACAGGGCGTTGACGCCCGAGGCGACGCTGGCGAAGATGTCGGCCTGCGAGGAGCCCACGACGCGCACGGTGGCGGTGGAGCAGTTCAGCTCGTGGTCCGCGTGCAGGACCAGCAGCATCCCGACGGCCTTGTTGAACAGGTCGCCGAGGTTGCCGGTGGGAGCGTTGTCTCCGAAGGTCATCCGGATGAAGTTCTCGACGTAGTCGAGGGAGTCGTCCGGGGCGATCGGCTTCTCGCCGATGGAGTTGCGGTAGATGCGGGCCGCGATCGTCGGCAGCTTGGCCAACAGCCGGATCGTGGCGAGCTCCACCTGGTTCTCGTCGGAGGGGTCGACGCTGTCGTCGTAGTACGCCGCGAGGGTGTTGACGGCGCTGGCCAGCAGCGACATCGGGTGTCCGTTGCGGGGCATCGCGTCGATCAGCGTACCCATGTCGGCCGGGATGTCGGCGTTCTCACGCAGCTTGTCGGAGAACTCCTTGAGCTGGCCGGACTCCGGCAGCTCGCCGTAGATCACCAGGTAGGCGACCTCGAGGAAGGTCGCGCCCACGGCGAGGTCCTCGATCGGGTATCCGCGGTAGCGCAGGATGCCCGCGGCCCCGTCGATGTAGGTGATCTTCGAGCTACACGAAGCGGTGTTGCCGAACCCCGGATCCAGGGTGGTCATACCGGTCGAGCCCAGCAGGGTCTTCAGCTCGATGGTGCGCTCACCCTCGGTGCCGGTGAACACCGGCAGCTTCAGCACGCCGCCCTCGTAGTGGAGCTCCACCGTGCGCTCTTTGTCGTCTTCGCTCATGCCCGAGGTCAACCTTTCCAGGCGGGGGATACGTGAGGTGCTCAGACGCGGGGCGGTCAGCCGCCGCGTTCTTGATTCACTCGTTATTGTTCTGTTTTGTTAAACGACGGTTAAGCAAAATCATATAAGTTTCACCGATTCACGAACAGGTGACATGCAACACATACCCACGTGGGGGCAGAATTACCGCACGGTGAAGATTTACAAACTTTGCCGACCGTCGATTACTCCGTGATCGCCCTGAGGCGTCGCGGACGACACCGGGGTTCTCCCGATGGCGCCCAGCCTCCTGTGCCGGTCCCCTGAGCACTCCGACACCCGTCGAACCGGTGGCCTTCGGGCACCCTTCACAGATGTGGACAGGTGCCGCGAAGCCCGGTGCGACGGGGTGTCCGTACGCGCCCTAGTGGCCTTCCCACAGGGTACCTTCGCGCTGATCACGGGGGTTGAGGAGGGGTGCCGACAGTTCGGTGATCTTGGCCTCTGCGAGGCGCCCCACGACCCCGTCCGTCACTCTGGCCACATGCCAACGCGCTCACTGTGTTCGGAGGTGGTACGGAGAACACACGAGTTCACACCCGCACCGGACGGCATGTGAGAACTCCGGTAAACAGAGCACGACAAGGCCATAGGACCGATGGTCCTGATTGCGTCCGACCGCCGCCGCACCGACAGTCATTGCCCCGGCGGAAGGGATGTCAGTGCCCCGAAAGCGCCGAAGTGAAACCCCCGAGTGGCGGCTTTTTCGTCACAGTCCGGGGCTACTCCTCCTCGACGCCTCCGGCCAGCAGAGGTTCCATGAACAGATCGGGGTGGTCGCGCTCGATCACCCGCAGCCGCCACTTGTTGTGCACCAGCAC
>NZ_ANBC01000655.1 GCF_000341125.1 Nocardiopsis lucentensis DSM 44048
CCTCGACGCCACCGTCCTGCCCCCCGAACCGAAGACCGATGACGACCCTCCGCTGTCGCCGGTCACGGACGGCTCGCACTGGGACCCGGTCTTCCCCTCCGGCCCCGAACCCGACTTCGGCTCGTCCGACACGGACTCGGCGGCCACCGCCTCCGCCCCGGCCCGGAGCCCCGCGCCGTCTCCTGACTCGGGAGTCATGGACTGGGCACCGGACGCGACGTCCGCGCCCGACCCCGACTCCCGAGCCGGATCCGCCGCACAGGAAGGCCCCGTCG
>NZ_ANBC01000656.1 GCF_000341125.1 Nocardiopsis lucentensis DSM 44048
CCCGCCGACCGACGGGCCGCGATCGACGGATACGCCCACCACACCAGTACCCCCTACGACCGCATCCTGCGGGCCCCGGACGACCAGAGCCGACAGCGGATCCTGGAGGAGCTGTACTCGAACAGCGGCCAGGGGTTCGTCCTGTACGAGCTGACGGGTCCGGATATGCGCAGGCCGACGGTGGCCGACATCCAGAGCGCCTTCGACCGGCGCCACGAGCTCACGAACACGCAGCAGGTCCTCGTCCGCGACATCACGGGTTTCGCCCCCACCGAGCGGGAGAGGCGACTCGCCTACTGGTTGCACCAGGCAGGAGCCGCCGGACGGTTGAGCGACTCCTTCGGCCGCTTCCCCACGGTCGGCGACATCCTCGACCGCGCCCGCCTCATGGATGAGGCGGTCCGCGGCAACCGGCTGCCCGAGCCCCTGACCGTTCACCAGGGCCTGCGCGACATCTCCTTCATGACCGGGTACGATCCGAACGACCTCGACAGGCTCGTGGGTTCGATCCGCAACGATCCGACCTTCCTGTCGACCTCCCTGGGCACGGGGGTCGAGACGCCCGGCTGGCCCCGCCACCCGTTCCAGCTCCACCTGACCCTTCCCAGCGGAACGCACGGCCTCTGGCTGGGCGGCCACACCGGCGCCCCGGGCAACACCCGCACGCTGCTCCTACCGCGCGACACCCGATACCGGATCACGGGCGTCCGGACCGAGGGCACCGGGAGCGACAGGATCGTCCACCTCGACGCCACCGTCCTTCCGCCCGAGCCGGACAGTGGTGGTGACCAGTCCTCGCCTTCCACCGACGTCGACGGTCTCCCGGGATTCGTCGGCGAGGGCGGCTCTGCCCGCACCGACAGCGACGAGGTGTCGGCCGCGGACCCGGCCCCCGACGACCAGGACGGGATGTCCGACTCGGACTTCACGGCCGACAGCCCCGCCCCAGCCCAAAGCCCAGTTCAGGACCCTGCCCAGTCCCCAGTCACGGACGGTTCATACTGGGCGCAACCCTCCCCCACCGAGCTCGACGCCGACCACGACTCCGACGCATCCCACCTGAACTCCACGGCCGACAACCCCGCCCCAACCCAAAGCCCACGGTCGGACGACATGGGCTGGGCGCCAGACATCGCGTCCGACTCCGAGTCCGGAGCCGGAACGCAGGCCGGGCCCAGCAGCGGTGACCATCGCCCGGGCACCATCGGCGCAGACGGCGTCCGACGCTTCGACAGCGACGGGGACGGACAGGCCTACGGCGCGACGTACCTCGACGACCCCGACCGCAACCCCCACGCGTTCGAGATGCTGCCGCAGGACCAGCAGGGGGCGATCGACGGGTACGTCATCCGCGACAGGGCCCCCTACGACCGGATCCTGCGGGCCCCCAACGACCAGGCCCGACAGCAGGTCCTGCAGGAGCTGATGTCGGACCGCGGCGTCGGCATCCCCCTGTACGAGCTGGCGAGACCGCACCTGCGTCCACCGACGATGGCCGACATCGTCGACGCCTACGACCGGCGCAACGAACTCACAGACGCGCAACGGATCATCGTCCACAACATCCTCACCGCCGGCGACCCCGCCGCGGCACTGACCCGTTGGAGGGGTCAGGCGGGATACGCCGGACAGTTGATCGACGCGTTCGGTCGCGTCCCCACGCTCCAGGACATCACCCACGGCTTCGACCTCATCGACCAAGCGATCGACGACAACCCCCTGCCCGAACCCCTGCTCGTCCACCCGAACCTGCACGGCCGGTCCTTCCTTGCCGAGTACGACCCGGATGATCCGAGCCAGCTCGTCGGGACGGTCCAGACCGATCCCGCCTACCTGTTGACCTCTCTGGGCGCGGAAGTCGAGGCGCCAGGTGCGGGGCACACGCCCTTCCGACTCCATCTGACCCTGCCCGACGGAACGCACGGCCTGTGGCTGGGCGGCCACACCGGCACCCCGGGCAACACCCGCACGTTGCTCCTACCGCGCAACACCCGGTACCAGATCACGGGCGTCAGAACCGAGCCCAGCGCAACCCCAGCCGTCGGAGGCAGGACCAGCATCGTCCACATCGACGCCGAGGTCCTCCCGCCCGCACCGGGTAACGATGGCGACCAGCCCGCACCTCCCTTCGACGGGCCCCACGACAGCGGCCCGAACGACGGCCAGGGCAGCGGTCAGAGCGACGGTCGTGGTCACACCTCCACCAGCGGGCACGGACGTGGCCCCGCAGCCGGTTCCGGGCGCGGTGCCGGTGGCGGTTCACGCGGGGACACGACCCAGGTCCACGTGCAGCGGGGTAGCACGACCGGTGACGGCGGCCAGGCCCGGGCGTCGGCCAACATGTGGACGCCTCCCCCCACCTGGGGCGAGGGAGTCCGGCCCCAGGGCATGCGCGACGGCCGCGCCCTGGACGGCCCCGCGGACGTGGCGGAGGTCCTGCCGCCGACCGCCCTGTCCGACGAGCAGGCGTCGGTCGTCGGCGACTTCACCTCACCCGGCGGGGACACCGCCGTCAACGACGCCCTGCGCGGCGGAACCGGCCCCGAGGGCGCGCGTACCACCGTGGAGACGCTCGACGGGCTGATCGACCAGTCGCGGGTCTTCGAACCGGTTCTGTTGAACCACCGTACGGATTCGGCGTTCGTCGAACGGTTGGGGGCGTCCCTGTCCGATCCGGAGTCGATGCGCGGTCTGATCGGGCGGACCTTCACCGAGCCGGGGTACGTCGCCACCACCGCCACCACCCCGCCCCTGGACCACCGCAACCCCGTCGACGTGGTCATCCGGGTGCCCGAGGGCTACCCAGCGCTCAAAACCGCGGGCTCCTCGGGTCCCCGGCCCGGGGAAGGTCCGGACGTGGTGCTGCGGCGCGGGGCGACCTTCGTCGTGCACGACGTGCGCCCGGCGGGCGACGAGCTCTACGACAACGACCACTGGACGGTCGAGGTCGAGGTCGTCCCGGACGGATGGACACCCCCCGCCGACTGGCGCTCCGCCCCGCACGGTGACGCCTCCGCAGGACGCCGCGTGCCCGGTATCGATGACGGTCCCAGGATCGGAACGGGGCAGAGTGCACCTCCACTGCCCCAGGCACGTGACAACGACGACTGGCCGCTCGGCGACACCGACGATGCCCCGAGCGACACGTTCACCGACCGCACGACCGCCTCCCCGGACGGGCCGCTGGACGTGTTCGGCCTCATGAAGCCGCCGTTCACGCTACCGGAGCTGGACCCCAAACGGCTCATGGACCCCAACGGGCTCCTCGACCTTCCCTTCACCGACCTCACACGCGAACACGGCAACCCGCGAGCGGGCGACCTCACCGTCATGCCGGCCTTCACCCCCCAGACCCAGATGGGGGACACTGACAGCGACTCCGATTCCGACGGCGATTCCGGAAGTGAGCCTTCCTCGCCCCGCCCCCTTCTGTGGGTTTCGGACAGTGACGCCGATTCCGACGATGGGCGAAGCGTCGGCCAGGAGTCCGACGAGGACGCCGGAACCGAACCCCCCTCACCCCGCCCCCTTCTGTGGGGCTCCGACAGCGACGCCTACTCCGAAACCGACGCCGAAGACCGGCTCGCCCCGGACACCGCCCAGAGCCCGACACCGTCTTCGGACGAGAACGAGGGGGTGGATCGGACACAGGAACTCCCGTCCGGCTCCGAGGCGGTCCCAGGAACCGATACCCAGGTCCGATCCATCGACGTCGGCAACCTTCCGGGCACGGTGGGCCCGGACGGCGTCCGACGCTTCGGAACCGACCAAGAAGGAGAGGACTACGGCGAGGGGTATCTCGACGACCCGGGCAGGAATCCCCACGCGTTCGAGAACCTGCCCTCTGAGCGACAGGAAGCGGTCTATGCGTACAGCGTCCAGGGCGACCCCTACAACCGGATCCTGCGAGCCCCGGACCACCAGAGCCGACAGCGGATCCTGGACCACTACCTCGTGGAAGCCGGCCCGGGCTTCTCCCTGTACGAGCTGACGGGACCGGAGATGCGCCCGCCGACTCTGGAGGACGTCGGGCACGCCCACACCTCGCCTGACGATTTGACCGACCAGCAGCGGGCCATCGTCGGCGACATCATGACCTCCAGGGACCCCGATCGAACACTCACCTACTGGACGGGCCAGGCGGGATTCGCCGGACGGTTGAGCGATTCGTTCGGTCGCTTCCCCACCGTGGAGGACATCCTCGCCCGTATCGGGATCATCGACCAGGTGATCGGCGACAACCCGCTGCCCGAACCGCTGGCCACGCTCAGGGGCCTCAAATCGATCTCCTTCATGAACGGGTACAACCGGGACAACCTGCACGACCTGGTCGGGACGGTCCAGACCGAACCCGGCTACCTGTCCACCTCCCTGGGCGCGACAGTCCAGGCGCCCGGCTTGGAACACACGCCGTACCATCTCCACCTGCCCCTGCCCCACGGAACGCGCGGCTTCTGGTTGGGAAGCCACAGCGCCTTCCCGGACCAGCGCGAACTGCTCCTCCCCCGTGGTATCCAATACGTGATCACGGGGGTTCGCTCCGGGGGCGAAGGAGATGACAGGTTCCTCCACATCGACGCCGAAGTCCTGCTGCCCGCCCCGCCCCATACCGATGGCGACCAGGACGATGGTCAGGGCGACGAGCGCGGTGACACCTCTACCGGAGACCGTGGGCGCGGCCCCGGTGATGCTTCGCCGAGGGATACGGGGCAGGACACACCGGCACCCGAATCTCGCGACAACGACGACGTCGGCCGGCCGCTCGGAGACAGGGACGGCTCCGAGAACGGCACGACCACCCCCGAGGACACGGCCGCGCCCCTGGACGGACCACGGGACGTGCTCGACCTCATCGAGCCGCCGTCCCAGGACCCGAAACAGATCTTCGACCCCAACGGACTACTCGACCCGCCCTTCCCGGGCCCTGTCCTGACGACGAACGCCGGGTCCGAGGGACCGACGGCACCGACCACAGCGAACGACCTCACCGTCGCGTCGGCCTTCGTTCCCCAAGTCCAAGTGTCAGGCCCCGACGGCGGCACCGGTTCCGGTCCCGACGCGAGCTCCGCCGACGTCAACAACCTCCCGGGCACTGTGGGCCCGGACGGCGTCCGGCGCTTCGCCACTGACCAGGAAGGGGAGAGCTACGGCGAGAACTTCCTCGACGCCGCCGGCACAGTCCGTCACACGTTCCTGTCCCTGCCCGAGGAGACGCAGGACGCGGTCTACGGCTACACCTTTCCCGACAGCGACCCCTACAACCGGATCCTGCGGGCCCCGAACCACCAGAGCCGCGAGGAGATCCTGGAGGAATTGGGCTCGAGGGGAAGAAGGGGCCCGGGTTTCGTCCTGTACGAGATGACGGGGCCGGACATGCGCCCGCCGACGATGCGGGACATCGAACACGCCCACCATCGGCGCGACGACCTGACGGAGGACCAGCAAGCCCTCGTCAACGACATCATGGGCTCCGCCGCCCCTTCGGAGCGCCTCGACTACTGGATGCGGCATTCGGGTTACGCCGGGCGGTTGAGTGATTCCTTCGGCCATTGGCCCACCGTCGGCGACATCCTCCACCGCATCGGCCGCATCGATGAGGCGATCGGCCGCAGCCCCCTGCCCGAGCCCCTGCTCGCGCACCGGGGCCTGTTCAGGATCGACTTCATGAACGGGTTCACGGCGAGCAGCCCTGAGAACCCGGACTACCTGGACAACCTGAGGAACCTCATCGGAACGGTCCAGACCGAACCCGGCTACCTGTCGACCACCCTGGGTGCGGCAGCCCAACTGCCCGGCTGGCGGCCCATGCCGTTCGAGGTCCACCTGATCCTGCCCGACGGAACGCACGGCTTCTGGCTGGGAGGTCACAGCGCCGCCCCGGAACAGCGGGAACTGCTGCTGCCGCGTGACACCCAGTACATGATCAGGGACGTCACCAGGCGCGCTGACGGGACGATCCACTTCGACGCGGACGTCATCGTTCCCGTCGCCGGAGGTGCCCCGGGCGGCATGACCGGCCCGAGGCCGCTGTCCGCCTTCACCTCGCTCCCCGGCACCGTCGGTGATGACGGGGTCCGGCGGTTCGCCTCAGCCGAGGAGGGGGCGAGATACGGCGACGAGTTGCTCGACGACCCCCGACGGAACCCAGGCGGCTTCCAGGACCTGACGATCGAGCAGCAGGGCGCGGTCCGACAGCTCCTGAAGGAACCACGCCCCTACAACGAGATGTCGTCGGCCTCGAACCGCGAGGCGAAGCTGGACCTTCTACGGGACTGGTTCGCGGACCGCGGTGAGGGGTGGCCCCTGTACGAGATGACCATGGCCGGGGACGAGTGGATCCCCCCGACGTACTTCGACATCGACGACGCCGCACAGTCGGACCTGCCTCCGGCCCAGCGCGCCATGGTCGACGACATCCTGAGTTCCCCCGACCCCGACGCGCGGATCGCCGAGTTGCTGGGCAAGGCGGGATTCGCCGGGCACCTGGTCGATGCGTTCGGCCACTTCCCGAGCGTCGAGGAGTTCGACCACCAGATCGGCCTCATCGACCAGGCTCTCAACGACACGCACCTGCCCGAGTCCATCCTCGTACACCCGGATCTGGACAGTACCGACTTCCTGCGCGGGTTCGACCCGGGCAACCCGCAGGCGTTCGTGGGGACGGTCCAGACAGCCCCCGGCTACCTGTTCACCATGCTCGGAGCGCACACCCCACCCGGATCGGACCCGGCGCCGTTCCGCCTCCACCTCACGCTGCCCGCCGGAGCAAGGGGGCTCTGGGTCGAGGGTGAGGGCGGTGACCCGGACCAACAGAAGCTGCTGCTCCCGCGCGACAGCCAGTTCACCATCATGAGGGTGACGAAGGAGGACGACGGAACGACCCACATCGACGCGGTCGTCCTCGTTCCCGCCGTTGCCCCCGGCTCGGACAACGCAAGCGGCCCGGATCCTGCGACGGTCACGGACGTGACGGCAGGACCGGCCCTCCTATCGGCCCCGGAGTCGCCCGACCCCCGCGTCCACGACCTCGAAGCCAGGACCCGCGCGGTCCGCGCGGAGGCCGACCGGGCCGCGGACAACGCCCGCGACCTCAACACCGCACTGGAGATCCTGGACAGGGCGGCCACCACCGCACGCGCCGAGGCCGATCAAGCCGCCAGCAGCACCGACCACCCCGACGAGACCACCCGACACCTCGAGCAACGCGCCCGCGACGTCGAACAGCGAATCGACGACATGCGGCACGCGGCCCAATCCGCCCAAACCCGCGCCGAACAGCTCCATACCGTCGCCGACGCCCTCCACAGCGCCGCCGAGACCGGCACCGACGCTCAAGCCGCCCACGCCGACCAGCTCTACCAACAGATCCACCACCTCCTCCCCCCACCCGACACCACCACCCACGCCTACCCCGTCTTCCCCGGCACCCCCGACACGTACGCGATGCCGGACATGGACTGGAGGGCGGACAGTCGGCCCGAGGTCCCCGCCGACACCGGCACCGTCGACCCCAACGCCCTGACGATCGTGCGCGAGTTCGACCCCGGCGGGCTCCCGGGCACCCTCGGACCGGACGGAGTCCGGCGCTTCACCACGGACGAGGCCGGAGAGAGGTACGGGGAGCGGTTCCTCAGCGATCCGCACAGGAACCAGTACGCCTACCAGAACCTGGCTGACGAGCACCAACGCGCGGTCTACGGATACACGTGGCCCAGCAGCAAGCCGTACAACGGGATGCTGCGCGCCGGGAACGATGCCGAGAGAGCCGAGCTCCTGAACGCTCTGCTTGCGGATCCGCGCCACGCCGAGCCGCTGATCGACTCCTACGGCCACTTCCCCAGCATCGAGGAGATCTACCGTCGAATCGGACTCGTCGATCACGTGATCGACAACAGTCCGGTGCCTGAGCCGCTCCTCGTCCACCGGGGTCTGAGCACCATCCACTTCATGCACGGGGTCGACCGGCACAACCTGCAGGCGCTCGTGGGGACGATCCAGACGGAACCCGGCTACCTGTCGACCTCCCTGGGCGCGGGAGCAGACATGCCCGGCTGGCCCCCCGTGCCCGTCCAACTCCATCTCACACTGCCGGCCGGAGCGAAGGCGTTCTGGCTGGGCAGGCACAGCGCCGTCCCGGACCAGCGGGAACTGCTGCTGCCGCGCAACACCCGGTACCAGATCACCAAGGTCACCATGGACGACGAAGGGACGCTCCACATCGACGCGGACGTCCTCGTTCCCGCCGCGCACGGCGCCCCCGACGGCACCGACCTGACCGTCCTGCGGGTCAGTCTTCCAGAGCCCGGGCAGGACACCGGCTGGCCCCTCGGCGACGTGGACGACACGGGCGACGGCGCGACGTCGCACCCCGACGGCCCCACACCGCCACGTGACGTGCTCGGGACAGGGATCGATCCCAAGCCGCTGTTCCCGTTCCTCGGTCTGGACCCCAAGGCGCCCCACGACCCAAACGGACTCCTCGACCGGCCCTTCCCCGAGTTCATCTCGACGGCGTCGACCGAGACGCCCGGGGCGCCCGCCCCCGCCCAGGAGAACACCCGGGCCCTGGACGGTCAGGACACCGAGGACCAGGACGGCGGCCGCAACGGCGCCACCTGGCCGTCACCCGTGCCCTGGGGCGGTGGAGACCAGCCCCAGGGCATGCGTGACGGCCAGGCCCTCGACGGACCCGCCCACGGCACCATGTACCTGGCGCTGCGCATGCCGCCGCCCGCCATGACCCCACGGGAGACCTCGGTCGTCCGAGACTTCACCGGAAACGGCGGCGGCATCGCCGTCAACGACGCGCTGCGCCACGGCAGCGGGCCCGAAGGCGCCCCAGAGCGCATACGCGAGGCCGTGGACATCCTCGACACCCTGATCGACCACTCCGCCGCACCCGACCCACTGATACTGCACCAGCGCGCGGACACCGCCTTCACCGACCTCCTGGGCGCCTCCCCCACGGACCCCGACTCCATGCGCGACCTGATCGGGCGGACCTACACCGACCCCGGATTCACCTCCACCACCACCGGCGAACCGTCACTCGACTTCCGCGACCCGGTCGACATCCTCATCAGAGTCCCCCAGGGCTACCCCGCCCTCAACACCTCAGACCTCGCCGGCCTGCGGCCCGGTGACGGACCCGACGTGGTCCTTCGGCGCGGGTCCACCTTCGTCGTCCACGACGTGAGGCCAATCCGCGACGAGCTGTACGACAACGACCACTGGGTGGTCGAGGCCGAGGTCGTGCCGGACGGATGGACACCTCCCGCCGACTGGCGTTCCGACCCCCGCGACGGGGAGGGAGGGCTCCCGCCCGCGTCCGACCCCGCACCCATCACGGAGACCCGCGGTGGAGACCAGAACCCGCCCGCCGCTCAGCCGCGTCCCGACACGGCCAACGACCTCATCGTCAACTCGGCCTTCACCCCAGATCCCCACACATGGGTCACGGACTCCGACAGCAACGCGATCCGACCCGTCCCAGGAGCCCCGGCGCCCCCGGATCCGAACAGGACTCCGGTACTGGACCTGATGCCGGAGCCGGGCCCCAGGCTGGACCAGGGCGGGATGCCCGACCTGGACTGGATGCTGGACGCTCACCCGGCGGACGCGGATCACGGCATGGACCGGGCGGTGGACCCCCCGCCCGGGGCCTCTCCCGACGCGCTCCCGGGCACCGTCCACAACGACGGCGTCCGGCGCTTCACGACGAACGAGGAAGGGGACAGGTACGGCAACGAGTTCCTCGACGACCCGCAGAGGAACCCCCACTCGTTCCGGAACCTCACGGACGAGCAGAGGTTCGCGGTGGTCGGTTACACCAGGGTCAGCTGGCCGTACAACGACATACTCCGAGCCGGGGACGATGACGCCAGAAGGAGGGTGCTGGCGGACTGGACCCGGGGCGACGTCTCCGGCTGGCCCCTGGACGAGCTGACCGGACCACTGCTGAGCCCTCCCACCCTGAACGACGTCGTCCACGCCGCCGGGCGCGAGGACCTGAACGCGCACCAGTGGGCCGTGGTCCACGACATCGTGAACTCGCCCGATCCCGGAGCACGGCTCGCGGAGCTGTGGGGCCGCGACGCGGCGCACGCCGAGGCTCTGATCAGCGCGGTCGGGCGGTTCTCCCGCATCGAGGACGTCGAACTCCGGATCGGCCTCATCGACCAGGCGCTCGAACGGAGCGTCCTTCCCGAGCCCGTCCTCACGCACCGGGGTCTGGAGAGCATCGGCTTCCTGGACGGGTTCGATCCGGACAACCTGGAGGCGCTCATCGGGACGATCCAGACAGAGCTCGGCTACATGTCGACCTCCCTGGGCGCGGAAGCGGCTCCGCCCAGCTCCGGTCACGCACGGATCCACCTCCACCTCACCCTGCCCGCCGGAGCCAGGGGGCTCTGGCTGGGCGGGAACAGCTCCGTCCCCGCCCAGCGGGAACTGCTCCTGCCGCGTGGCACGCGGTACGTGATCACAGGTGTGACGAGAAGCGCCGACGGGACGATCCACATCGACGCGGGGGTCCTCGTACCCACCGACGGCCGCGCCCCGCAGGGCACGATCGATCCGAGCATGCTGGCATGGCCACGAACGTGACGGCGGGGCCGGCCGACCAGAGTGAACGGGAACCGGCGCGCAAAGCCCGGTACGAGACCGCGCGGGGGCGCCTTCCCGCGCGAACCGGATGGGAGACACCACACATGGCCGACACGGCACGAAGCGGCAGGGGCCGCTACCGGACCTCGACGTCGTCACCCGTCCGCTACCGCCCCATCACCCTGGGGGGACGGGTGATCGCCTACCTGTGGGCCGCCACGGAGGAGGACGCGGCGAGCTGCGTCATGGTGCTGGCCGCCGCCGAACCGATCGTCCGGCTCGGGGTCGCGTCGCAATGGTCGAAACGCCTACAGGAAGCCGGCGACCAGGGCATGACCGCGACACAGGCACTCGAACACTGGAGCGGCTCTCCCGAGGACCCCGTCGCGGGGTCGCTCGGCGGACCCGCACGGGAGGCGGCGAACCTCGACGAACTGTACGAGCTCGCCAACCCCGGTCACGAGAGCGCTCCCCCGCCGGTCCGCGACCGCCCCGAGGAGCCGGGACGGGGCCGCGCACCGGACTGGGGCCCGCTGTCACCCTTCACCCTGGACGTGCGCTCCTACCACCCCACGACCGAGTCAGCGGTGCGGTACCTGCCGGTCCGCGACGACGAGCAGGTGGTGGGGTACCTGTGGGCCGCTGAGACGGACGACGCGGCGTCCTTCATCGCGACGACGGCTTCGGGCCGGGCGGGTTCGGTGGCCAAGTCCCACTGGATCCGGTGGATGGTCGAACGCAGGAATGAGGAGCTGAGCCCGCTGGAGGCCCTGCGCCGGGCCGCCCGGGAACCCGAGACCCCCTACGGCGGCCGGGTCCCCCCGGACACCCCCGAGGCGACCGCCCCCAGTCTGCGGGCCCTGGAGGAGATCGCCTGGGCCTGACGCGGACACGGCCCCACCACGGATCACGAGCGAGGACGAGAGAGCGACCCCCGATGAACCAGCAGCGCCCGACACCCGGTCGCGCCACACCCACCACCCGACCGGTCCGAGTCGCGCTGGCCGCGCTGCTCGCGTTCGGTCTGGCCCCCTCCCCGGCCCTGGCCTCGACGGACGAGCCCGCGGCGCTGCCCCAGATCACCCAGTTCAAGGGGGCCGACGACGCGTGCGCCGCGCCCGGCGCGGACGTGGTCGCGCGGGTGCCCTGGACCTCGCAGGCCCTCGGGCTGACCCGCGCCCACGAGCTGAGCCGGGGGCGCGGGACGTCCGTCGCCGTTCTGGCCACCGGCGTGGACGGCGGGGTGCCCGCCCTCGCGGGCGCGGTCGAGGGCGCCGACGCAGGAGACTGCCTGGGGTACGGCACCTTCCTGGCCGGGATCGTCGCGGCGCGCCCCCTCCCGGACAGCGGCCTGGTCGGGGTGGCTCCGGAGTCGGTGGTGGTCGAGGTCCCGACCGGGGACGCCGACACCGGCCTCGCCTCCCCCGCCGACATCGCCGCCGGTATCACCGAGGCCGTCGGCGCGGG
>NZ_ANBC01000657.1 GCF_000341125.1 Nocardiopsis lucentensis DSM 44048
CCGACGGCCCCTACCCCGGATACCCGGCCCAGGACCCGGCCGTGCTGAGCGTGGCCGCCCACGACGCCGCCGGGGAGGTCGTGCTGGGCGAGCCCCTGATCATGCCCGGCGGCGAGCTGGCACGGGTCGACGTCACCGCGCCGGGAGACCGGGTGCTGAGCGTGGGGCCGGGCGGTGCGGGCCACGTCACCTCGGGCGGCGACGGGGTGGCCGCCGCGTTCGCCGCGGGGGCGGCGGCGCTGCTGGTGTCCCGGGAGCCGGACGCGTCCCCGGCCCAGGTCCGGGAGCGGCTGATGTCGACCGCCTACGGGTCGGCCCTGGGGTCGGTGGACCCTGTCGTGGGCAGTGGACGCGTCGACCCCCTGGGCGCGCTCGCCGCCGATCCCGCGGCCGCGGCGCAGGAGGCGGCGGCACGGGTGCGCGGGGAGGCCCTGGTGCCCGGACCGTCCGGTCTCGGGTCGGTGGAGGCTCCGGTCACCGCGGCGGTGGTGGCGGGCTCCGCGCTGCTCGTCGTGCTGTGCGGGGTGGGCGGCGCGGTGCTGCGCCTGGGACGGGACCGGGGCTGGCGCCCGGCCGCCCCGGGTGAGCGGGTGACCCCGGAGGAGGACCCGCGCCCCGTCGTCTGAGGTCGGCCCGACGGCCCCGGAGCGGCGTTCCGCCCCCGGGGCCGTCGGGCCGACCCAGGGCGTGTCACCCCTCCGCCCCCTCGGCGATGGCCAGCTGGACCTCGACGGGGTCGCGCCGGGAGATCCACAGCGCGCGTCCGGGCGGCATCTTCCTCGCCCGGACGTTGCCGAACAGCATGCCCTCCGAGGGCGGGACGGACAGCATGATGCTGGGCGTGTTGAAGTCGATCATCGAGCGGATCACGGGGTCGTTGGAAGCCCTGCTGAAGCCGCCCGCCGCGTGGACGAGGACGACGTGCATGCCGATCTCGGCTCCCTGGGAGAGCATCGGCAGCAGCGGTGTCAGCGGGCTGGGTCCGCTGCCGGAGACCATCTCGAAGTCGTCGATGACGATGAACAGCTCCGGTCCCGTCCACCAGTCGCGCTTGCGGATGCGGTCGGGGGTGACCTCGGGCCCCGGCAGGCGGGCCTTCATCGCCTGGGCGGCGGCGACCATCATCTCCTTGACGTTGTCGGGCGAGACCGCGTACCCGAGTCGCATCTCCTCGGGGATGGCGTCGTAGAGCTGGCGGCGCTGGTCGGCCAGGACCACGCGGGCGGTCGTCGAGTCGTAGTGCTCGCGGATGGCGTTGGTGACGTGCCGGAGCAGGGTGGTCTTTCCGGTCTCGGTGTCGCCCACCACCAGCAGGTGCGGGGTCGCGGAGAAGTCGTGCCAGAACGGCTGCATCCGGCGGCTCTCCAACCCCAGCGGGATCTTCAGGCCGCCGGTCTTGGTGAGCTGGGACGCGGGCAGCTCCGCCGCGTGCAGGACGGGGGGCAGCGTGCGCACCGGCGGGGCCTCGGGGCCGTCCCAGGCGGTGCGGATCCGCTCGATCAGCTCGCCCACGCCGGCCGAGAGGGTCACCGGGTCGGCGTCCCCGTCGGCGCGGGGAAGACCGGTGAGGAAGTGGTGCTTGTCCTCGGTGATGCCCCGGCCCGGTGTGCGGGGCACGGTCTGGGCGGCGCGCATGTGGACCATGGAGTCGACCGGGTCGCCCAGACGCAGCTCGAACCGGGTGCCCATCAGGTCGCGCACGCCGGTGTTGAAGTCGGCCCAGCGCGGTGAGGCCACCACGACGTGCAGACCGTAGTTGAGGCCGCGCTGCACGAGCTGGACGATGGGCGGGATCAGGTCCATGAAGTCCTGGCGGATGGTGCCCCAGCCGTCGATGACGAGGAAGACGTCACCGTAGGGCTGGTCGGCGAACTCCCCGGCGGCCCGGCGGCGCCGGTAGGTCGTCATCGAGTCGATGCCGTGCTCGGCGAAGAACGACTCGCGTTTGGTGAGCAGCTCGTGCATCTCCATGATGGTGCGGTTGATCCGCCGCTCGTCCGTGCGGGCCGCGACGCTGCCCACGTGCGGCAGGGGGCTGAGCGTCTGGAGGACGCCGCCACCGCAGTCGATGCCGTAGAACTGCACCTGGGCGGGGGTGTTGACCACCGCCAGGCCCAGGATGAGCGAGGCGAGCAGGGTGCTCTTGCCGCTCTGGGGGCCGCCCGCGACACCCACGTGGCCGCCCGCGCCGGTGAGGTCGGCGGTGAGCGGGAGCCGGGCGTGTTCGAAGGGGCGGTCGATGACGCCGAGCGGGACGCGCAGCCGCCCCTGGTCGGTCCAGGCGAGCCCGCCCTCGGGCATGCCAACACCCACCATGCGCTGGAGCTCGTCCATCAACGGCGGCACGTCCAGCGGCGGGAGCCAGACCTCGCGGGCGGTCGGGCCGCGGTCGTGCAGCGCCGACAGGGCCGTCCCGAGCAGGGTGTCGGGCTCCTCCTGGGGTTCCTCCTCGACGGGCTCCTCCGGTTCGGGGTCGGGCAGGGGGACGTGGAAGTCCGTGAAGGGGACGACCTCGCCGCCGACGGTCAACCGGTTCGCGGCGCGCGGCCGAACCCGGTAGGCGCCCGAGACGTAGGCGGCCTTGAACCGGGTGAGGGTCTCGGTGTCGGTCTTGAGGTAGCCGTTGCCGGGTGCCGACGGGAGTTGGTGGGCGTCGGGGACGCCGAGGACGCCGCGGCTCTCGATCGCGGAGAAGGTGCGCAGCGCGATCCGGTAGGACAGGTGCCCCTCCAGTTGGTGCATGCGCCCCTCGTCCAGTCGCTGCGAGGCCAGCAGCAGGTGGACGCCGAGGCTTCGGCCCAGGCGGCCGATCATGACGAACAGGTCCATGAAGTCCCGGTGCGCGGCCAACAGCTCGCTGAACTCGTCGACGACGACGAGGAGGGTCGGCATCGGCTCCATGGAGGGGTCGGACTCGCGGGCCTTCTCGTACTCGTAGACGGAGCTGAAGTTCCCGGCGGCGCGCAGCTGTTCCTGGCGGCGGACCAGCTCGCCGTTCAGGGCGTCCTGCATGCGGTCGACCAGGATGGCCTCGTCGGCCAGGTTGGTGATCAGCGCGGAGGTGTGCCGCAGGCCGTCGAGCCCGATGAAGGTCGCGCCGCCCTTGAAGTCGACGAGGACGAAGTTGAGCGTCTCGGACGAGTGCGTGAGCGCGAGCGCCAGGACCAGGGTGCGCAGCAGTTCGCTCTTGCCGGAACCGGTCGCGCCGATGAGCATGCCGTGCGGCCCCATGCCGCCCAGCGCGGACTCCTTCAGGTCCAGCTCCAGCGGCGCGCCCTCCGCGCTGATGCCGATGGGCACCCGGAGCCGGTTCTTGGGGTGCAACTCGCTCCACATGCGCTCGGCGTCGTGGTCGTGCAGGTTGGCGATGCCCACCAGACTGGTCAGCTCGAAGTCGGTGGTCAGCGGCTCGGTGACCTCGACCTGCATGCCGATTCGGTAGGGGGCGAGCAGTCGGGCCAGACTGGTCGCGCGGTTCAGGCTGAGGACGTCGGGACGGCCGAGGGGCGTCTCCACGGCGCGCCCGCTGTGGTCCTCGGAGAGCATGACGAGCTCGTCCGGCTCCACCCGCAGGGACAGGGTGTAGGGGTCGTCGTCGGGCGGCATGGGGTCGGCCACGTCGATGATGACGGCGTTGCGGTAGCCGCCGCCGAGCAGCCGTGACCCGGGGGGCACCTCGCCTCCGTCGACCACGATGACGGTGTAGGGCTCCTCCCTGTTGGGCGTTCCGGAGGGGTCGAAGCGCGGACGGTCGGCCAGGTCCTCGCCGAGCAGCCGCTCCAGTTCGATCGCGTTGTCGGTGAACATCCGGGCGGGTCCGGCCCCGTCGCGCTCGGTGGGGTGCTGGGTGTGCGGCAGCCACTTCGTCCACGACCACGCCTCACGGGTCTCCGCGGACGCGCACACGGCCAGGCGCAGTTCGTCGTGGGCGTGGAAGACGGCCAGCTGACCGATGAGCGCGCGGACCAGGGCGCGGCAGCTCGCCTCGTCGCCGCGCAGCGAGAGCCGGGCGTAGCCGCGCAGGTAGACCTGGACGGGCTGGTCCTCGACCGTGCCGTAGGCGCGGATGAAGCGGCGCAGGGCGTGCGCGGCGAGGGGTTCGAGGTCCTCCACGGGCTTGGACGAGACCGGCGAGATGGCCATGGCCATCGCCTGCTCGCCCACGCCGACACGCACCTCGGCGAAGTCCTCGTCGTCGGCGCGCCGCTCCCACAGTCGCGAGGTCCGCACGATCGACCACAGGGCGTCGGGCTGCGGCGCCCGCCAGAGCATGGCGTCGCGCTGCTCGGTGACCACCTCGCGCAACCGACCGCGCATCTGCTTGAGGTAGCGCAGATAGTCGCGTCGGTCGTCGTTGAGGGCGCGTCGGCGCTCCAGCATCGTGCGCAGGTACTGGCCGCCGAGCATCGCGACCGCGCCGGTGAGCATCATGCCGCCCGCGACGTAGGGCATCGCCCCGCCGCCGGAGCCGCCGGGACGGATGAACAGCATCATCATCGCCATCGAGGTCAGCGCCATCGGCAGGTACATGAAGACCGACGACATGCTCGACTGCGGCTCGGAGAGCTCGGGAGGCTCCTGGAGGGTGATCTCGCCGCTGGGCAGGTCGGGGCCCGGGCGGCGCGGCGGTCGGCGGACGAGGATCGTACCCACGGAGCTGGGCCTCCCTTATGGGCGAATGAGACGTACACCTCGATTTCGCCTTGGTTCGAAGTGGTTCTGTTCCCATGATGCCAAGCAAACGCTAGTGTTGTCACATAAGCTCACATATACAGAACCTGTAACCAACACAGTTCCAAAGTCCGTGTGACACGCCGTGACGGTCCGCCACACGCTGGAACACATCACCCTGAGGGGTGGGAACCCGAATGACCGACCCTGCCGCCGCGGATCTGTGCCGTCTCGTGATCCGCGCCCCCAGCAGGTCCTTCGAGATCGCCGCGCCGTCCGAGGTGCCACTGTCCGAGCTGGTGCCGACCTTCGTGCTCTACGCCGAGGGCGACAACGGCGAGGACCTCGACGAGAGCGGGCTGGAGCACGACGGCTGGGTCCTCCAACAGCTCGGCGACGAGCCGTTCGAGGAGGACGAGACCCTCCGGTCCCTGGGCCTGTGCCACGGCGAGACCCTCTACCTGCGTCCGCGCCGCGACCAGCTTCCGCCCATCCACTTCGACGACCTCACCGACGGGGTCGCCACGGGCATGGCCGAACGCCCCGACCGCTGGCGCCCCGAGTTCTCCCGCGTGCTCCTCCAGGGCATGGGCCTGGCGGTCCTCCTCACCGGTCTCGCGGTCATGGCGATCGGCGGCGTCGGCACGCTCACCGCGCTGACCGCCGCCTCGTCCGCCGTCCTGATGCTGCTGTCCGCCGCGGCCGCCTCCCGGGCCATGGGCGACCTGCCCGCGGCCACCGCCCTGGCCGCCCTGGCCGCCCTGGCCATGGCCCTGGCCGGCGCCGCCGTGCCCACCGGCGAACCCGGACTGAGCCTGCTCGGCGCGCGGATCCTCAGCGGATCCATGACCGCGGCCGGGGCGACGGTGCTCGGCATGGCGGCCGTGGCGGGATCCGTCCCGTTCTTCGCGGGACTGTTCACCGTCGAGGTCCTGGCCGTCCTGGGCGGCGTCACACTGATGTTCGTGCCGGGTTCCTCGGTCCCGGCCGTCGCCGGAATGGTCGCTCTGATCGCCCTGCTGACCGGCACCTTCGCGCCGCAGCTGGCCTTTCGGCTCTCCGGGCTGCGCCTCCCACCGCTGCCGTCCAACCCCGACCAGCTCCAGGAGGGCATCGACCCCTTCCCCGCACGGGCCGTCCTGGACCGCACCCACCTGGCCGACCGGTTCCAGACCGCCCTGTACGCCGCGACCGGCGCGGTGCTCACCGTGTGCCTGGTCGTCCTGGCGGCGTCGCCGGGCTGGGTGCCGGTGGCGCTGTGCGTCATCGTGTCCCTGGTACTGCTGTTGCAGACCCGCGGCGTCGCCAGCGCCTGGCAGCGCGCCTTCCTGGTGGCTCCGCCCTGGATCGGGCTGACCGCGTTGACGGTGTTGTTCGCGTGGGCGGCCGGGCCCCTTCCCCGTTCGTTGGCGCTGATCGCGCTGTTCGCCGTCACCACGGTCCTGGCCATCGTGTCGTGGACGGTGCCCGGACGCCGCCAACTGCCGCACTGGGGCCGCGCCGCCGAGATCGTCCAGAGCCTGCTGTGCGTGGCGATCTTCTCCCTCGTCCTGGCGGGCTTCGGCGTCTTCGCCGCCCTGCGCGCGATCGGCGGGTGAGATGCAGTCACGTCGCGACCGTGTCATGGCGCACAACTTCACCGTGGGGCGTCTGGGCACGGCGATGCTGGACGCCGACCCCGACGCGGTCGACGCCCCCATGCGCCGTACCCGCACCAGCACCTTCATCGGCCTGGCCATCGCAGCGCTGCTGTGCGTCGGATTCCTCGTCTTCGGCCTGATCTTCCCCGGCGGAGCCACCACCTGGCGCCAGGAGGGCCAGCTCGTCATCGAACGCGACTCCGGTGCCGCCTACGTCTACTCGGGCGGCACGCTGCGACCGGTCGCCAACTACGCGTCGGCCCGCCTGATCCAGGGCCAACAGGCGAACGTCTCCCTGGTGAACGCGGGCTCCCTCGAAGGCGTACCGGTCGGCGGCCCGGTCGGCATCCCCGGCGCCCCCGACTCCCTGCCCGGCGACGAGGCGCTCGCATCGGCCGTATGGAGGCTGTGCGCACTGCCCCTGGACGACGACCGCGCGCGCACGGCGCTGACGGTCGGCACGGCACCGGAGCCCACGCCCCTGGGCGACGGGGAGGCGGTCCTCCTGACAGGGCCCGACGGCGGCCGCCACCTGCTCTGGCACGGCGCCCGGCTGCGNNNCCGTCCAGGCGCTCGGCTACGGGACGAGTCCCGCCTACCCCGTCACCGCGGCGTTCCTGGACACGGTGCCCACGGCCCCCGACCTCACCGCGCGGGACGTCCCGGGCGCCGGAACGCCGGGCCCCGCCCTCGCGGGCCTCCAGCGCCGGGTGGGGCAGGTGTTCGCCGTGTCCACCCCCGACCAGCCGGACCAGCACTACCTGCTCACCGGGGGCGGACTCGCGCCCCTGACCCTCGTCGAGGCCCTGCTCCTGCTCGCCGATCCGGAGAACACCGCGGCCGCCTACCCCGGCTCCGCGCCCGAGGCGATCGCGCTCCCGGCGGCGGAGGCCCACGCCAACCTGGCGGCGGGCGGCGAGGACGCGACCGGGGAGGACACGCGGCTGCCCGCGGCGCCTCCCGAACTCCGGTCCGTCGACGGGCGGCTCCCCTGTCTGCGGCTCGGCGACGGCGGATCACTGTCGGTGACCCTGGACGAGTCCGGTTCCGTCAGCGCCCTCCCGGTCCAGGAAGTTCCCGCGATCGCCCCCGGATGCCCGACCCCCGACCTGATCGGCATCCCGTCCGGAGGCGGAGCCGTGGTGCGGGCCCGGCCCGTGGGCGGCGACACGGACAGCGCCACCCACTACCTCGTCACCGACGCGGCGGCCAAGTACCCCGTGCCGGACGGCGACGTGCTGACCAGCCTCGGTGTGGACGCCGACGCGTCGACCGAGGTGCCCACGTCGCTGCTCAGGCTGCTGCCCACCGGGCCGCTCCTGCACCCCGACGCGGCCGCCCTGCCCCTGGGACCGTCCGAGCGCGCCCAGAACGCGGGGTGCCCATGACCACCAACCCAGACCGAGGATCCGGCTCCGCATCGGACCGGTGACCCAGCGAGGAAGGAGACGAAGGCATGGCCGAAGGCAGGACACGGAATACAGAGCAGGCCAACGGAATCGCCCAGGAGGCGATGACGGAGGCCCACACCACCTGCAACAACGTCTACTCGAACGTGGACGGAACCCGAGACACGCTGCGCGCGTCCTGGCACGGCGCCGCCGCCAACAAGTACAGCGAGGCGCTGGTCGGCTGGCTGGAGGAGCTGCGGCTCATCACCAACGACATGAACCAGATGATCGGCACCTTCGGCGGGACCGTCCAGGCCATGCACGGCGCCGAGGACATGAACCTCGTCGAGGGCTCCCGCTGGATGAGCGACCTCAACCCGAACTGACCGGGCTGCCCCCACCCCCACGGAAGAAAGGCCACACGCACATGGACGGCTTCGACGTCAGCTACGCCTACGTCGACGAATCGACGCAGCAGCTCAGGGTCCAGACCGAAACGGTCGCCAACGCGATCGAGAACCTGGACATGCAGATGCAGACCGTCAGGGCGGACCTCGAAGGTGCCACCGCCGAGGCCTACGACGCCAAGGTCAAGCAGTGGCGACTGAACGTCGCCGACATGCGGACCCTGCTGGGCAAGGCCGAGATGGCCCTGAACCAGATCCGCAACAACTACTCCGGAACCGACAGCCGCGAGGCGGTCGAGTGGGCGTCGCTCATGTAGCCCGCCCACCGCGGCACTCCCGGCACACGCCCCCGGGCGGGCGGCCACTCCCCTCGCACCGCTCGCCCGGGTTCTCCACCCCCACCACCCCCGAACCGCCCCCGTCCGGCGGCACCGATCCCGATTCCGACAGTTCGTGTCTGAGGAGCTCCCGTGACCGAGCAGAACGAACCCCTCGACTTCACCTCCGCGCTGCTGGGCCCCCTCCCGTCCACGGAGAGCGGGGGCGAGGCCGAGGCGGAGATCCATGACGCCGTCCTCTTCGCCGACCAGGCGGCACAGGACGGCGTGGCGCAGACGCGGGTCGCCGCCGGCTCCGGGCCGATCACCATCGATCCCGCGACGGGCCTGATCTCGATCCTGCACGGTTCCCACTCGGTCACCGTCGATCCGACGTCGGGGGACGTGGTCATCGACCCGGCCGGGACCGATGTCACCGTCGACGAGCAGACCGGTCGGATCCTCCTGGGCGCACCGACCACCGAGGTCCCCGCCGGAACGGCCGAGGGGGTCGTGTTCGAGCCCGCGCGGGCGTCCGAACCCATGGTCGTGGAACCGGCCGTCGCGGTGGAGGCGGTGGAGACGGTGCCCGTCGGCACCCCCGAGGAGTCGGACGTCTCCTCGGTGCTGGTCGGTCAGGAGCCGGTGCGGCGCGCGAACGAGCTCGACGACCAGGTGACCTACGAGGCCGACGGTGGGACTCCGGCGGAGCCGGTCTTCGAGCGGATCGCCGTCGAGCCCGCGGAGACGTTCGAGGCCGGGTACGACCCCACGACCGAGCGGGTCGCTGTCACCGCGCAGGAGGGTGAGGACGGCGAAAGGTCCTCCGAGATCACGATCGACCCGGAGACCGGGCGCATCACCATCGACACCGGAGGGTCCCGAGCGGAGTCGTCCGGTGAGGAGTCCCCGGAAGGGGGCGGGGGCGCGGGCGAGGAGGCCGAGGTCTCGGTCGACCCGGATACCGGTGTCATCACCGTCGAGGCTGGTGACCTGCGGATCGAGGTCGACCCGGAGACCGACACGATCTCCATCGACCCCGGAGACGGCGAGGTCACGACCGACCCCGAGACCGGTGTGATCACGATCGAGGAGCCGGAGGAGGATCCGTCCGGCTCCGCGGCCGGGGGTGACGGGCAGCCGGACTCCGAACCCCCTGCCGGGGGTGAGGAAGTCGGACACCCCGGGGGGAACGGCCAGGACTCGGAGCAGGCGGGCGAGCCCGGGGGCCAGGAGGAGCCCGCCGAACCCACTGAGGAATACCCGGAGACCGGCGAGGAGTCGGAGTACGGCCCCGGTAACGAGGAGAAGCCCTACGGCGAGGGGTCGGAGTACGGCCCCGGTCACGGGCGGCCCGGCGATGGAGACAGGTCCTACGGCGAAGGATCGTACGGCGGCGGTCCCAGGGGCGGTTGGTCCGGCGACGGAGAGAAGCCCGAGGTTGAAGGGGACGGCGACCCGGAACGCGGAGGCGGCCCTCAGGACCACTACCGCAGCGGACATCCCGAGGAGGAGGGGGCCGGGTCCCTCGGGGGCGGGCAAACCGGCGGCGAGGAAACCGGTAACGGAAACTCCGGCGACGACGGGTCGGGCCACCCCGAGGGCGGAACCGAACACACCGGCGACGGCACCGGCGACGAAGGCTCCGACGGCTACGGATCGAGCCACCCCGAAGGCGAAGGAACCGGCGACCCGGAGGGCGGGAACGACGGGGCCGGAGACGACCAGGTGATGTCCAGGCTCGCCGACGACCAGCCGGGCCTGGACGGGTACGGCGGCGACGGCACCGGCGATGGAGGCACCGGTAGCGACGGGGCGACCTACCCCGAGGGCGGAACCGAACACACCGGCGACGAGACCGGTGGCGGGTCGGGTTACCCCGAGGGCGAAGGGACCGGCACCCCGGAGGGCGGGAACGACGGGGCCGGAGACGACCAGGTGATGTCCAGGCTCGCCGACGACCAGCCGGGCCTGGACGGGTACGGCGGCGAGGACGCAGAAGAAGACGACGAGGAAACCAGGTCGGGCGATACGCGGTGGAGGAGTGCACTGGACCCCGACCAGCAGGTCGGTGAGGAGCCGGAAGAAGACGAAGACAGCGAAAACGGCGGAGGGGACGACGACGGAGAGGAAGACGGGAACGGGGAAGGCGGCGAAGGAGACGACGAGGAAACCGAGTCGGATGACGAGGACGGCGAGAAAGGCGAAAGCGGCGAAGGAGGAGACGGGAGCGGGACAGGCGGAGACAAGACGGGCGATGGTGAAGGCACCGCCATCGACTTCGATCGGATCAATCAGTTCCACCAGAACTTCCTCATCCCCCTCCGTGAGCGGTGCAGCGAGGAGGTCACCCAATTGACCCGATACGCCGGGGGACCGCCGGAGGATGGTCACTTCATCCTGCTCGGAAACGGCAAACTCCTGCCACCCGCCGACTCGCTCGCCACGGAGATCGAAACGTCCATGGCAAAGATCCACGAGATCATGGTCGGCCTGGAATCGGAGTTCATCGTGATCTCCGACCGGTTGGCGAACAACGCGGCCGTATTCCTCGACTTGGAGGAGGACCAGGAACTCACGGCCCAGCAGGTCGTGGGAATGATCGGTACCCCCTCGGCCGGCTCCTCGAGCGGTGGGGGCGGCGGCTACCCGTCCCCCGGTGGCGACGGGGACGAAGGGTAACCCCGTCAGGACGCTCGGACCAGCGTGACAGGCCGATCAACCGAGAAGGAGTGAGGAGCGGATGCCGGAGCTACACGAGATCATGAACATCTTCGCCGACATCGAGGAAACCGGCGGGTCCCACCCTCCCATGCCGCCGGTGAGCAGCATCCTCGACCCGCCTTGGCTCGATCTCGGCCGGTACCACTTCAACGAGGACGACCGCCTGTTCGTGGGGTTCGACTACAAGGACGTCGACCGGTGGTGGCGCTTCTTCGACGACTACGGCTTCCACACAGGGTGGGACTACGCGGGCTACAAGATGCAGGACCAGCTCTGGACCGGGGCCGACTCCGTGGAGGCCAAGTTCGTCAAGGGGCTCGCGGATCTGACCGAGGTCGCGGCGTTGGCCTACGGCGCGTACGCCTCGACGTCGTACAACCAGACCACCATCTGGGACATATCCACGCACATCGCCTCTCTGGACGACTTCATCCAGGACTACGTGGGTAACCAGGACGCCGGCCTGATCAAGGCGTACAAGGAGATCGACGTACCCGACGGCGCCATGCAGGGCAGTGCCGCCGGCGTCTTCGCGGCGAAGATCTACGACCTGGCCAAGCGTCTGGGGGACCTGAACGTCCAACTGGACCGGTTCCACAACGGGGTCAACGACATCCGCAACGCGATCATCCTCAAGGCCGCCGTCCTGTTCGACGCGGTCGAGACCGCCCTCAAGAGCCCCAACGGCACGATCAAGGGGACGATCGACAACTGGTACTTCGGCACGTCGGTCGGAACAGAGGAGTGGCACGAGGAACGCGGGCAGTTCACCATCCTCTACCACGCCGATCCGCCGGTGCGCGGGATCGTCGGCGACTCCGTCACCGACGCCAACATCAATAGCGAACTGAAGATGCGTTGGAAGGAGGCGTACCAACCGGTCTTCGACGCCGCCAACGATCTGTACAACACGATGACCAGCCACTACCAGACCATCTCCACGCGACTCGTGCCCATTCGGGATCCCGTGGGCGGTCTCCCGCCCGACTACAACGGTCCGGGCAGTTCCGGAGGCACCGGAGACCCGAACGCGGACTCCGACGACGACGGCATTCCCGACTGGTTGGAGGACCTGTACGGGGACGGTCCGGACGGCCCGGACGGCGACCTCAACGACGTCCCCGACTGGCTGCAGGACCTGTACGACAACGAGGGCGGCACCGGCGGCGACGGTCCCCCGCCCCCGCTGGACGAGAACTTCCCGGGGGGCGGCGGACTCACCGACCCCTTCAGCGGCACCGGCGACGGAACAACCATCGACCCACCGCTCAACGCCAACTTCCCCACCGGCAGCGGACTCACCGACCCCTTCAGCGGCACCGGCGACGGAACGACCATCGACCCACCACTGAACGCCAACTTCCCGGGCGGCGACGGCACGACGGGCGGCCTCGTACCCCCGCCGCCCCTCCTCAACGGGCCGGGAACCGGTGCCACCGGCAACGACCGTTCACGCCAGGACCCGCCGCTGAACACCAACTTCCCCACCCCGGAGCTGGAGTTCGACCCCGACACCGGTCTCCCCCTCAACCCCGAGACCGGCGAGCCCTTCCCGGTCGATCCGGACACGGGCCTGCCGTTCAACCCGGACACGGGTCTGCCGATCTCCTACGATCCCGCCACCGGCCAGGCGCTGCCCATCGACCCGGTCACGGGCGATCCCATCCCCCCGGGGGAGCCGGGCAACCAGCTGGAGTTCGACCCCGAAACGGGTCTGCCGCTCGACCCCGAGACGGGAGAGCCCTTCCCGGTCGATCCGGACACGGGCCTGCCCTACGAACCGGACACCGGTCTGCCGATCAACTACGACCCCGAGACCGGCCAGGTCCTACCCATCGACCCCCTGACCGGGGAGCCGATCAGCCCGATCGAGTACCCGGACCTGTCGGGCGACGACGACCTGGGGGTGTTCGACCCGGGGCTGCCGACCGACTACGACTCCGGGGACGGGCCGTCCGTGCCCGTCAACCCGATCACCGGTCAGCCCTACGACGTCGACGACCTGGGCCTGACCTACCCGATCGACCCGGAGACCGGCGCGCCGATCACCGACGGGTTCACCGGGGGGCGGGGGCCGGACGACTACGAGATCCCGCCGCTGTCCACCCCGGATCCGATCGGTCTGAACTACGGGACCCCGACCGAGACGGACGGCCCCGCCGGCCTCACCGACGACGATCGGTCCACCGACCGGTCCTCCATGTTCCAGACCCCGGGGCCGGGCTCCTCCCAGGCGCAGGGCCAGACGGTCGCCGGAGGCCCGCTCGGATCGGCGGGCGGCGGCGCCACGGTGCCGGGCGCGGCGGGCGCCGGCCAGGGAGGAACGCCGCCCATGATGCCGCCGATGATGGGCGGCATGGGCGGCCAGGGCGGCCAGGGCGAGCGGGAACGGCAGCGCTCGACCTGGCTGTCCGAGGACGAACGCGTCTGGGGGACGGCCTCCGACGGAACGCAGACAGTACTGGGACGACCCGGACCGGGCGGTCCGAAGAAGGGAGCGGTACGCCATGACCTCGTGGAATCCGGAGCAGATGGAACAGGAGTTGGCACGTCTTCACGAGACGCTGGCGAAGGTCGATCGCGCAAGCGAAAGCCTGGAATCGGCAACCGAGGAGGTCGTGGCAAAGAGCAGGCTCGTGGGGGCCAAGGTGAACGCGAGGGGGGAACTGGTTGAGCTGAAGTTCCACAACCAGAACTACCGCGACATGGCCCCGGCCGAACTGGCCTCCGCCGTCATGGACGTCATCACCCAGGCCCGTCAGAAGATGGCCGACCACGTCTGCGAGATCTATTCGCCGCTCGTGCCGGAGGGTCTGGACGTGAACGAGGCGATGAACGGCGAACTGGACACCCGCGCCATGTTCGAGCGGATGGGTATCCCCCTGCCGCCGCAGTAGCCGACGGGCCCACCGCATCCCCTGTCCCCCGACTGCCCCGACCGAAAGGCGTCACCACCGTGCCGAACGACAACGACCGCTTCGGCGGCTCACCCGGCGACATCGCCAAGGACGGCTCCTCCATCTACTCGGCCGCCGACTTCACCGAGGAGGTCATGGCCTACTACCAGCAGGAGCGGGCTGCGCTGGGCACCCCCTGGGGCGACAAGAACCTCGAGGGAGACGACTTCGCGAAGGACTACGACAAGGTCTTCACCCAACTGGAGGAGAACTTCAACATCTACATGAAGGCGCTGGTCCAGGCGACCGCGGACACCGCGGACAACCTGGTCAAGACCGCGAAGAACCTGGACGGGACCGAGTCCGCGAACGAGGAGATCGCGGCTGTGCCCAACCCGGGCACCGGCTCCGGCGGACGCCGGTGACCCCGTCGCACCCGACCGCCTCCGCGCGGTTCCCCGGAAAGGACCCCCGATGACCGACACCCCCCAGCGGCGCGGCCAGAACCCGGGCGACCAGATGTCGGCCGCCGACGTCCAGGCCGCACTGGCCGGATCGGCCGTCCCGGAAGCTCCGCCCGCCCCGCCCGCCCCCCGCCGGGTGCCCGGGGCACCCGAGACCACGGCGGCCCCGGACGCCGCGCCCAGCGCTGAGGGCTCGGCCCCGCCCGGAAGGGCCGAACTCCACAGCACCGTCACCCCGGGTTCCGCCGCGGACGAGGCCCTGACGGAATCCGCGCTGGACCGCCCCAGCAAACCGGTCATGGCCGGGGCGGCCATCGCCGGGCTGCTGCTCGTCGTCTCTCCGTTCGCCTTCTCCGCCGGAGCGCAGAACGGAGCCTGGCTGCAGTCGATCCCGCTCTCGGCCGGAGGGGCCCTGGGTGAGGGCGCGGCCCAGGGCACGGCCGCCGAACCCGCGG
>NZ_ANBC01000658.1 GCF_000341125.1 Nocardiopsis lucentensis DSM 44048
GCTCGGCCGCGGGCACCTCGGGCGAGACCACGGGTGACCCCGGCTCCGCCCCGGGCCAGGAGACCGGAAGCGACACCACCGCCGGCACCGGGGACGGAGCGGGCGGTGAGGACCCCGGGTACATCCCCGAGGCGCTCCCCCAGGAGACCGACACCCCGGCCTTCCCCGAGGTGCCCGACACCGAGCGCAACGACGTACCGGCCGACACGCCCGCCGAGGCGGAGGGCGATGTCGCGTCCGAGCGGTCGGAGCCGGCACCGGAGGAACCGGGCGGGGACGGGCGACCGGCCGGGGACGACACCGAGCCGGACCAGGACCCGGCTCCGTCGGGTGACCAGGAGCCGAGCGGCGGAACGGACACCCAGGACGCTCCGGCCGCCGCCGAAGCCGC
>NZ_ANBC01000659.1 GCF_000341125.1 Nocardiopsis lucentensis DSM 44048
GCGGCAGCGGACGAGGACACCCCCGGGGAGACCGCGCCGGACACGTCGCAGCAGCCGACCGAGGACACCCCGGGCACCCTCGCCGACCAGGGCGGGGAAACCGCCGAAGGGTCCGCGACGGCGGCCGAGGCGGACGGGGGCGGGGGCTCCATCCTGGAGGACACCGTCGAGGCGAACGGCGCCGCCGCCCCCGAACCGTACTCCGCCATCACCGGGCCCGGCTGCCTGTCCTCCCCCGGCGCCGCCTACGACCGGGCGGGCCGCTGGGACAGCGCCGAGGGCACCTCCAGCTGGGCCACCCGCCCCGGCGGCTACGGCCAGGAGGGCTGCGGCGGCGACTACGAGGCCGTCCCGGTGTCGGGGGACGCCTCCTACGGCGACGGGCAGTACGCGTACTGGTCGTTCACCCCCGGCCACCCGGACGCGACCTGCGAGATCTACGTCTTCGTGCCCGACGACGAGAGCCCGCTGTGGGTCGCCGAGACCGAGGCGAAGTACCAGATCTTCTCCGGCCCCGTACCCGAGGGCGACGCGATCGCCGTCTTCGGGGTGACGCAGTCGAACGTGCGCGGTGCCTGGGTGCAGGTCACCGGCTTCACCTCGCCGACCGAGCAGTTCACCGTCCAGCTGACCAACGCCGGCGAGAACCCGCTCGCCGACCAGGAGCACGCCAGTTCGCACGTCGCCGCGTCGGTGATGCGCACGACCTGCTCCTGACCCACGCCGCCACCGTGCGGGGCGGCCCCCATCGGCCGCTCCGCCCGAACCACCGGGCCACCGCCTGGGGGCCGGTACACGAGATTGGAAGACACACCGATGGCCAGGCAGCTCCTCAACGTCGCACCGGACGCGCACAGGACGATCACCGACGCGGTCAAGGCGGCCAGGAACGGCGCGCTCATCACCATCGCCCCCGGGCGGTACGCGGAGAACCTCGTCCTGCTCAAGGTGGTCACGCTGGTGGCCCGCGACGGGCGGGGAAGCGTCGAGATCAGCTCCGACTCCGCGAGCGCGGTGGTGTCCGGGGCGGAGGCGGTCAAACTCTCCGGCCTCATCCTGCGCGGCCGCGACAAGGACCGGCCCGCGGTGGACATCCCCGCGGGGCAGCTGGAGATGGCCGACTGCGAGGTCGACGGCGCCGCCTGGACGGCGGTGTCGGTGCGCGGCAACGGCGCCCTCGCCATGCGCGAGAGCCGGGTGACCTGCTCAGCGGGGGCCGGCGTCGTGGTCACCTCGCCGGAGTCGACCATCATCGAGGACTGCGTGGTCGAGGACGTCGACACCAGCGCCCTGGTCATCGGCGAACACGGCCGTCCCACCGTCCGCTCCTGCACCCTGCGCGGCGCGGGCGGCAACGGGGTGTTCGCCAGCGGCCAGGCCGGGGGCGTCATCGAGGACTGCGCCATCACGGACGTCAAGAAGCCCGCGATCGCGCTGGAGGAGGATTGCGCCACCACCCTGCGCGGCATCCACGTGCACCACACCGCGAGCGACGGGCTGACCGTCTCCAGCCGCGCCCGCCCGATGATCGAGGACTGCGTCATCGAGGACGTCGGCAAGCGGGGCGTGACGGTGCACAACGGCTCCGATCCCCAGTTCTCCCGCGTCACGGTGACACGCGCCGAGGAGGCGGGCGTCCACCTGACGGGACGGGCCCGGGGACAGTTCACCGAGTGCGAGGTGATCGACGCCAAGGGCGACAGCCTGGTCGCCGAGGACGGCGCCTCGACCGCCTTCATCGGACTGACCGTGCGCGGCGGAACCGGCACCCGGCTGCGCGGCGGGAGCACCGTCGAGTTCGACCGCGGCCTGATCACCGGCAGCCAGGGGCCCGGCGTGGTCGTCGAGGACTGCGCCCCCTTCCTGAGGGGAGTCGCCGTCACCGACACCCGGGGCCAGGGCGTGGAGTTCCTCGGCAACGGCCACGGGCGCCTGGAGGACGTGACCCTGGAGCGGACCGGCAAGGCCGCCGTCTCCGTGACCGGGGAATCCCGCCCGCTGCTCACCGGACTGCAGATCAGCGAGAGCCGCGACACCGGCGTCACGGTCGGTGCCGGCGCCAAGGCGGACCTGCGCGACTGCGACGTCTCCTCGTGCAGGGGCGACGGGATCTCGGTCCAGAACGAGGGCGAGGCCAGTGTGCTCCGTTCCCGGATCTACGGTGGGAAGCGCAACGGGGTGCTGGTGGCCGCGGGTGGGGCCGCCTCACTGCGGCGGTGCGAGATGTTCGGCAACGCGGGCGACGGCGTCCTGGTCCACTCGCGTGAGGACGTGGTCGTGGAGGACTGCTCGGTGCGCGACAACGCGCGCTCGGGCCTGCGGCAGACCGTGCGGAGTGAACGGGTCCGGGCCGAGGAGCTCCTCAGCCACGGCAACGGCGTCCCCGACGCCTACGGGGAGGACGCCGGCGCCTCGCTGCCCGCGCCGGCGGCCGACCCCTCCGCCGCCCCCTCCGACGACGACACCGGCGCCGAGGACGCCGAGGAGTCGGGGGGCCCGCTCGCCGAACTCGACGGCCTGGTCGGGCTGGGCAACGTCAAGCATGAGGTCAAGACGCTCGTCAAGCGCAACCAGATGGCCAAGCGACGCGCGGAGATGGGGCTGCCGACCCCGCCGATGAGCCGCCATCTCGTCTTCGGCGGCGCGCCCGGCACCGGTAAGACCACCGTGGCCCGGCTCTACGGCCGGATCCTCGCCGAGCTGGACGTCCTGCGCTACGGCCACGTCGTCGAGGTGGCGCGCGCGGACCTGGTGTCGCAGTACGTCGGCGGGACGGCGATCAAGACCACCGAGGTGTTCGAACGGGCCAAGGGCGGCGTCCTGTTCGTCGACGAGGCCTACACCCTCTCCGCCGGGTCGGAGGGCGGCGGCAGCGGCCCCGACTTCGGTCGGGAGGCGATCGACACCCTGGTCAAGCTGATGGAGGACCACCGCGACGAGGTCGTGGTCATCGTCGCCGGATACACCGAGGACATGGAGCGCTTCCTGGCCGCCAACCCCGGTCTGGCCTCGCGCTTCAGCAAGACGATCGAGTTCGAGAACTACGCGGTGGACGAACTCGTGGAGATCGTCCGCCTCCTGTGCGACGCGCACGGCTACGTGATGGACGAGAGCACGGTCGAGGTGCTGGGCGCCCACTTCGAGCGGGTCCCCAAGGGCCCGGCGTTCGGCAACGGCCGCGAGGCGCGCAAGGTCTTCGAGACGATGATCGACCGGCAGGCCTACCGGCTGGGCGGGGACGCGCCCGACGACCCCTCGGAGATGGCCCGGCTCATGCCCGCCGACCTGGGTCCGGACATCGAGGACGCGGCCGCGCCCGCCACGTCGGCGGACGACGTGGCCGCCCTGCGCGAGGAACTGGACGCGATGATCGGGCTCAGCGAGGTCAAGGAGACCGTGAACGACCTCGCCAACCTGCTGCTGATGTCGGAGCAGCGCAGGAGCATGGGCCTGCCGGTGGCGCCGATGAGCCACCACCTGGTGTTCGCCGGCCCTCCCGGTACCGGTAAGACGACGGTGGCGCGGTTGTACGGTCGGCTGCTGCACACCCTGGGCGTCCTGCCCGGCGGGCAGGTCGTGGAGACCGCCCGCTCGGACCTGGTCGGGCGCTACGTCGGGCACACCGCGCAGATGACCGCCGAGGTGTTCGAGCGGGCCAAGGGCGGGGTGCTGTTCGTCGACGAGGCCTACGCCCTGGCGCCCAAGGGCGACAGCGGGTCGGACTTCGGCCAGGAGGCGATCGACACCCTGGTCAAGCTGATGGAGGACCACCGCGACGAGGTCGTGGTCATCGTCGCCGGATACACCCGCGAGATGCAGCGCTTCCTGGACTCCAACCCCGGTCTGGCCTCCCGGTTCAACCACCGGGTGGAGTTCCCCTCCTACAGCGACGACGAACTGGTCACGATCGTGGAGCGGATGGCGGGCGGCTCCGGCTACGCGTGCTCCCCGGAGGCGGTGTCCGCCCTGGTCGAGCACTTCTCCGGGGTGGCGCGCGACGCGAACTTCGGCAACGCCCGCTACGCGCGCCAGGTCCTGGAGCGGATGATCACCCGGCAGGCCGGCCGCCTCGTGGGGATGAGCGGGGCCACCGCCGAGGACTTCACCACGCTCCTTCCGGAGGACGTCCCGGCCCGCTGACGCGGCGGACCGGGGCCGGGGACCGAGAGGGTACGGGACGGTGCCCGTTCATCCACAGGCACCGTCCGTATCCACCGAACGTCACCGGGGCGTGTCATCCTGGTGGCGGCGGACACCGCGACGGTCACCGGGAGTCACGCGGCCGAGCGCGGCTGGAGAACGTGAGCACACGAGAAGGAGGAGGGCGCCGACCGCCCGACCGGGCGCCCGCACCCCCCATGGCCACCACCCTCGACCCCCGACGGCACGTCCCCCACCAGCGCCGCGACTCCGACGACCGTACCGACCGTGAGCCCGTCGTGCTCGCCGACGCCCTGGACGAGGTCATCGACGTCCTGGGCGGCCCGCTCACTCGGGCAGGAACGAACGCACCAGCTCGATCGGCCCGCGGATGTGGGCGTTGAACCCGTCGAGCTCCTCGGCGGGCACCCACAGTTCCAGGATCGTCCGGCCACCGGCCTGACGCACCGGATAGCGGGCGGCGAAGGCCGCGTCGACGTGGAATCGCGTGACGTGACCCTCGCCGTCACGGGGTAGGTTCCAGTCCCGGGCGACGCGGACCGCGTAGTCCTCGTTCAGGACGGGGTAGAAGATGGGCTGTTCGGGCAGCCTCGGCGGCCAGGCCCGCCAGCCGGACTCCCTGACCAGGGCCAGCTCCTCCGGGCCCGTCGGACGCCACAACGTCAGCACGTCGCGCACACCGTCACCTCCCTCTCGCCGCTCGGACGAGCGAGCATAGGGAGGTTATGGCTCACTCCGCACCTCGTTTTTACCGACACGGCCGAAAATCGGGGCGGGCGTAGGGAACACTGGACCCATACGAAGCGTTCTCACAGGTGAAGCGCCCCATAAGGACCCCGGAGAGACCCCAAGTCCACCCAACTCACCTACCTGAGGGCGTTCACCACAATCCATGCGCGGGTGCTGGTGCCCGTGTCGGCAATGGGGGTTACCGACACGTACTCAGACGCCCACCCGCCTTCCCAGCGGCCGGACCGCACTCAGTGCACCCTGGCCGCGCAGGCTGTGGCCCGCGTTGGGGGACGCGGGCCACAGCTATGTCCGGGGTCGGCACGGTCACCGGCCGGTGTCACATGGGCTGCTCGTCGACCTGGATGTTCCACTGGACGTTGGTGCCGTCCACAGAGGTCGTCGTGACGGTCACGCCGTAGTTCACTCCGCCGTCCATGAGGGTGCAGCGGATCTCGGCGCTCACCTCCGCCGGCAGGCCCTGGGGGCAGGTGAAGTCGTCGGGGGTCTGGCCGACCTGCTCGGCCAGCATCTCACTCGACCGCTCGGCGACCTGCTCGGCGTCGACGGCGGAGGGGCCGCCGATGCTGAAGTTGAAGGAGCAGCCGGTGGACAGGAGCAGGGGAAGTGCTCCCAGAGCTGCCCCGGAGATGATTCAATGACGACTGACCTGCCGCATCGCGGCCTCCTCAGTGTGCGGGGATTTGCCACAGGGACAGACGCCGGGAACGGTGTGCGGGTTCCGGGAACGGGTGCTTCGATATGCGGCCGTGGCCTCGTGTTCGACTCCTGTTCCAGATCCGCCGGGCCCGCGGATTCCCTCCTCACGCGCCGTACGCGCCACGCGCGAACGCTCGGTCGCCGCCGAGGGTCCGGCCGCGCAGGCTGTGGCCCGCGTTGGGGGACGCGGGCCACAGCCATGTCCGGGGTCAGCGAAGCGTGAACCCGAGCTGGGTCACGTCCGTCTCCGTGGGCACCCCTTGGAGCACCTGGACGAGACGCAGACCCCCGCTCCAGTGACGGCCGATGCCGTCTCCAGCGCCGACGGCACCGATGAGCACATCACCCCTGGCGTTCCAGACCGGCCCGGCGTCGGCGGTCGTCACCGACGTGTACGGTGCGGTGACGTACAACGACAGGGTGCCGTCGGTGTGGTCGTAGGCACCCACCAGGTGGGCCCACTCCCCCTCCTGCGCGGACGTGTCGGAGACGACCCGGTGCACCTGGGCGTCGGCCGCGTCCTCGGCCGTCGTCTCGAAGACCCAGCTACCGCTGTCGGCGTCGAAGCCCAGGGCGAAGGCGCTGGTGTGGTCACCGCTCTGGGACACCGCCACCGCGTCCTGAGAGAGATCGTCCAGGCGGACGATGGCCGAGACAGCGAAGCTGTGCCCCGTGTCCACGGCCGGGCCGTCGGAGCGCAGGTGCTCCGAGCGCGTGCCGTCCAGAACGATCGCGGGGTAGAACCAGTCGTCGTAGGCGGCGTTCCACACCGTGTCGGGGTCGCCGTGCAGGGTGGCGTCGAGTCCGTGGTCAGTGCCGTCGGAGGCGGTCTCGCCCTCGGTCTCGCCCAGTTCCCAGCCGCCACCCGAGACCAGGGGCTGATTAGCCTGCTCCCACACCTCGGAACGCCCGGTGCTGGTGTCGTACCACACCTCGTCGCGCAGGGCGCGGTCCCAGACCATGACGTTGTCCACGGCGCCGAACCAGCCGAGTTCGGTGCGCCTCGGGGCCAGGCCGCCGCCGATGACGAGGGCGCCCTCGGGGTGCCAGGCCGACACGTGGTCGATCCCTCCCTGGTGGACGCCGTCGACGTACAGTTCTGTACGGCCGGTCTCCGGGTCCTGGGTGACGAGCAGCTGGGTCCAGGCGTCCACGCGAGCCGGTTCCTCGGACAGGACCCGGTGGATGAACCGGGCGCCCGGGGTGTCTCCGGCGCTCTGCTGGAAGACCCAGCTACCGCTGTCGGCGTCGAAGCCCAGTTGGAAACCGCTGGTGAAGTCGCCCTCCTGGGACAGCAGCACGCCGTCGGTGGAGATGTCGTCCAGGCGGGCCCAGACCGAGAGGGTGAACGCGCCGGAGGTGTCCACGACCGGCCCGGCGGTACGCAGGGGGTTGCCGGTGACGTCGGCGGCCGTGCCCTCCCTGCGGTAGTGGCCGGTTCCGGGGTTGTCGCCCACACGGCCGCGGATCCACTCCAGGGGGCCGTCGGCGGTGGCGGTCCGGTCGGAGCCCCGCACGCTGTCCTGAGCGGTGTCGCCCTCGCCCTCGTTGAGGGTGAAGATCGCGACGGGGTTGCTCGGCGGAGCCACCAGGAAGGTGTACACGACCCGGCAGGACGAGGAGTTGCCGTAGGGGTCGACGGTACGCGCGTAGAGGCTGTGCGGACCGGCCCTGTCGGGTGTGATCGTCACGGTGGCCGCACCCCCCTGGGTCTCCGGTTCGACCCGGGTCGAGCACGATCCGGAGAAGTCGTAGACGTAGGCGGCCGCGTCCTCGACGCCGTTGGCTCCGAACGTGAACTCGCCGCTCTGACCGATGCCGCCGTGAAAGCGGTCGTCGTCCGGGTAGTCCTCGGAAGTGACCATCGGCGGGGACTCGGGCTTGGCGGTGCTGATCTCGACCCAGCAGCGTTCGGACCACACCCCGGCGGTCTCGGTGTCGTGCGCGCGGGCGCGGTAACCGAACAGGACCTCCTCGGGCAGGTCCCGTGCGGTGACCGAGCGGGAGATGGGGTCGTGGTCGGGGTACTGATAGATGAAGGTCGTCTCGGCGGTGCCGAGCGGCGTCTCCTCCCCGTCCAGGGTCCACTCGAACTCACCCTTGACCTGAGTGCCGCCCAGCTCCCGGTCGGGGTCGGAGAACACACCTCGGAGGGTGAGCTCGGTGCTGTTGAGCAGTGTGGGCGCGTCCCTGTCGGTGGAGCAGGGCTCGTGGTCGGCCGTGAGGGTGGCGGTGTCGGGCTGGTCGGGCGGTCGGTTCTCCTCGGCCAGGGCGAGGGAGGGGGTGGCCAGGGACAGGGCCAGCGCGGCCGCGAGCGCGGCCGTGCGGCTCAGTGCACGAGGCATGGGGAACCGTCTCTATCCGGGCATCGATCCCGGAAATCGACAATGGGGGGAAACAGGAGGAACCTACACACCGGATCCAACTGTTCACAACCTTGTTTGTTTCTCCTCCACCCTCCGTACGCGTCGTCGACACACGTGGGGCCGGACCCTCCGGCCCGGCCCCACACACGTGTCCTGTCAGCCGCCGTTGAGGGTGCGGCTGCGTCCGCGGAACTCGGCGATGACGTCCTCGCCCCGGCGGACGGTCACGTCGACGACGCTGCTGCGCCCGTAGGCGGTCCGCTCCACGGCGGTGGCCACCAGCACGTCGCCCTCGTGGACCGGCGCCACGAAGGTGATGTCGGCGCCGGAGGCCACCGTCACCCCGCGCCCGTCCCTGTTGCAGGCGCACGCGAAGGCGGTGTCGGCCAGGGTGAACACGAAACCGCCGTGCGCGATGCCGTGCCCGTTGACCATCAGCGGCCCCACGGCCATCTCCACCGTGGCCGTGCCCGGGCCAGCCGCCACCAGCCGCATGCCCAGGTTCTTGGACGCCTGGTCGGCTTCGAACATCCGCCGCGCGGTCTCGTTGTCCCCGTCGGTTCCGAGGCCCTCCTGGACGCCGCTCATGAGTCGAAGTCCACGGTCACGGCGTCGGTCTCGGGCAGCGCCTGGCACGAGAGCGCGTACCCGGCCTCGACCTCCTCCTCGGACAGCGCGTAGTTGCGCCGCATGGAGACCTCGCCGTCGCACACCTTCACACGGCACGTACCGCACACCCCGCCCTTGCACGCGAAGGGCAGGTCGGGCCGGTAGCACTGGGCCGCGTCCAGGACCGGCACCCCCCGGGGCAGGGTCAGCGTGGTCGTGCGCCCGTCCAGGACGACCGTGACCTCGCTGGACGGACCCTCCACACCGGGCTCCTCGTGGCGCGACTGGGGCGGCGGCTCGTCGCCCTCGACGAAGAACAGCTCCTGGTGGATCCTCTCTCCGGGCACCCCGCGTCCCCGCAGGACCCCGCGCGCGTCGGTCACCATGCCGTAGGGCCCGCACAGCCACCAGTGGTCGGCGGCGTCGGCGGCCACGATCGTGTCCAACAACTGCTCCAACTTGGCCGCGTCCAACCGGCCGGTGAACAGTTCGGCCTCACGCGGCTCGCGGGAGAGCACGTGGACGAGCTCGAACCGGGAGCCGAAGGCGTCCTTGAGGTCGGCCAGCTCGTCGGCGAACATCACCGTGTCGCTGCGCCGGTTGCCGTAGAGCAGCACGACGTGGGAGTCGGTCGCGCGCAGCAGCGACGCGGCCATGGACAGCATCGGCGTGATGCCCGACCCGGCGGCGATCATCACGTGCCGCCCGGAGGTGGTCAGGTCGGGGCAGAACCGGCCGGTGGGGGCGCCCACCTCGATCTCCTCGCCCGGGCGCACCTCGTTGACGAGCCAGGCGGAGAACAGGCCGCCGGGGACCAGGCGCACGCCCACCCTGGGGGCCTGGCCCACGGCCGAGCAGACGGAGTAGCTGCGGCGCTCCTCCACCCCGTCCACCACGCGGCGCAGGGTCAGCGACTGCCCGGGGGCGAAGGCGTACTCCTCGGCCAGGTGGTCGGGCACGTCGAAGGTGACGGCGACGGCGTCGTCGCACAGGCGCTCGACGTCGGCCACCCGCAGCCGGTGGAACGCGGCGCCCCGGCGCGGCGCCGCGGTCTCGGTGGCGGTTGTGGTCACGGTCAGACCTCCTTGACGTGCTCGAAGGGTTCGAGGCAGGAACGGCAGCGGTGCAGCGACCGGCAGGCGGTCGCGCCGAACCGGGACAGCTCCTCGGTGTCGGCGGTCCCGCAGCGCGGGCAGCGCGGGACGGTCCGGGTGGGTGACAGGGTCAGCGGGACCGGTCCCGGCGCGCGCCTCGGCGCGCTCCCGGGCGGGGAGATGCCGTGTTCGGCGAGTTTGCGCCTGCCCTCGTCGGTGATCCAGTCGGTGGTCCAGGCCGGGGCGAGCGCGGTGCGCACGTCCACGCGGTCGAACCCGGCCGCGCGCACGGCCCGGTCCACGTCGGCGCGCATCTCGGCGATGGCGGGGCAGCCGGTGTAGGTGGGGGTGATCCACACCGTGACGGTGCCGTCCTCCTCGACCGCCACGTCGCGCAGGATGCCCAGGTCGGCGAGGGTGAGCATGGGCAGTTCGGGGTCGGTGACCGCGGCGGCCGCCGTGCGGGCGCGTTCGCGGGTCTCCTCCCTGGTGGTGGTTACCATGTCGCCTCCGGGTGCTCGCGGGCCACCTTCTGGAGCTCCTCCAGCAGGGGGGCCAGTTCGGGCGTGTGCTCGCCCTCGCGTCCGGCCAGGACCGGTTCGGGGAAGGCGGGCGGGGCGTCCAGGGTGGCCGTGGTCAGGACCTGGGTGAGGACCTCGTGCACCTCGGCGCGCACGGTCGCGGGGTCCACGGCCACGCCCTGGTCGGTCAGACGCGCCTCGGCGGGATGGGTGGCGAAGGGTTCTCCGGTCAGGGGCCACACGTCGGCGACGGCCTGGGCCATGCGTTCGTGGGAGTAGGGCGTCCCGTCGCCCAGCCGCAGGGTCCAGGAGACCGCGTAGTCGCGGTGGTAGGCGAGTTCGTGGACGGCCTTGGCCGCGATCGCGGCCAGGACGGGGTCGCGGCTGTCGGCCAGGCGGGTGAACACGGCCAGTCGGGTGCTGGAGAGCGCCAGGAGGGTGACCACGGCGCGGGCGAAGTCTCCCCTGGGGGCCTCGGCCAGGTGGACGTTGCGGAACTGGGCGGCCGGGCGGTGGTAGGCGAAGGCGTCCTCGTCGCGGCCGGTGCCGTCGGCCTGCCCGGCCCGGGAGAGCAGGAGCCGGGCCTGGCCGAGCAGGTCCAGTGCGATGTTGGCCAGGGCCACCTCCTCCTCCAGCTCGGGGGCGTCGGTCACCCAGTGGATGAGCCGCTGCGCCTGGACGAGCGCGTCGTCACCGAGCATCTGGCAGTAGAGGGCCAGGTCCCGTCCGTCCACCCCCTCGGGCAGGGTGGTGTCCACGCCCGCCAGGGCGTCGGTGAACCCGGTTCCGAAGGCCCAGCGGGCGTCGCCGCCGTGCTCCTCGCTCAGGGCCGTGTAGATGTTGTCGCCACTCATGCTTTCCTCGGTCTCGTCCCGTCACCCTCGGCCTCGGCGGGCGCCCGCCCGGGCGTCCGCTCAGATGTGCGGGACATCGTCGGGGATGGGGTAGAAGGTCGGGTGCCGGTACACCTTGTCGCCGCTGGGCTCGAAGAAGGGGTCCTTCTCGTCGGGGCTGGAGGCGGTGACGTGCTCGGCGCGCACGACCCAGATGCTCACGCCCTCGTTGCGGCGCGTGTAGAGGTTGCGGGCGTTGTGCAGGGCCATGCGGTCGTCGGGTGCGTGCAGGGAGCCGACGTGGACGTGGTTGAGTCCGCGCTTGCCCCGGACGAAGACCTCGTAGAGCGGCCACTCGGGACGCGCGGGAGATGCTGCGGCCGAAGGCCGTCCGTTGAGGGCGGTGGCGGGTGACGGGTGGGCGGGTTCCTGGTTGCTCATACCGTGGCCTCCTGGGCGTGCTTGCTGGCGTAGGCGGTGGCGGCCTCGCGGACCCAGGCGCCCTTCTCGTGGGCGGCCCGGCGCCGCGCGATCCGTTCGGCGTTCTTGGGGCCGCTGCCGGAGATGACCTGCTTGAACTCGACCCAGTCGGGTTCGCCGAAGTCGTAGTGGCCGCGCTGGTCGTTCCACACCAGTTCGGGGTCGGGCAGGGTGACGCCGAGCCGCTCGGCCTGCGGGACGGTCATGTCGACGAACTTCTGGCGCAGGTCGTCGTTGGTGTCGCGCTTGATCCGCCAGGCCATGGACTGCTGGGTGTTGGGCGAGTCTGCGTCGGGCGGGCCGAACATCATCAGCGAGGGCCACCACCAGCGGTCGACGGCGTCCTGGACCATCGCGCGCTGGGCGTCGGTGCCCTCCATCATGCGCATGAGCAGCTCGTAGCCCTGGCGCTGGTGGAAGGACTCCTCCTTGCAGATGCGCACCATGGCGCGGGCGTAGGGGCCGAAGGAGCTGCGGCACAGCGGCACCTGGTTGCAGATCGCCGCGCCGTCCACCAGCCAGCCGATGACGCCGACGTCGGCGAAGCTCAGCGAGGGGTAGTTGAAGATCGAGGAGTACTTCTGGCGGCCCTCGATGAGCCGGTCGGTCAGGTCGGCGCGGTCCACGCCGAGCGTCTCGGCGGCCGCGTACAGGTACAGCCCGTGTCCGGCCTCGTCCTGGACCTTGGCCAGGAGGATGGCCTTGCGGCGCAGGCTGGGCGCCGAGGCGATCCAGTCGCCCTCGGGCTGCATGCCGATGATCTCCGAGTGGGCGTGCTGGGACACCTGGCGGACCAGGGTCCTGCGGTACCCGTCGGGCATCCAGTCGCGCGGTTCGATGCGCTGGTCGGCGGTGATCTTGGCGTCGAACTCCGCCTGGCGGACGTCGGCGCCCTCGGGCGGCGCCTGGGCCGTCACGGTGGACATTGCTCGCTCCCCATTCATAACCGAACGTTCGGTCAGTAATTAGTATCCACCGATCCGGCCGCCCGGGCAAGTCCCCCGGCGGCCGGATCGGGCAGGTCAGCGACCGGTGAAGGTCGGCGCCTCCTTGTTGAGGAAGGAGTTGACCGCGCCGACGTGGTCGGCGGTCGCCCCCAGCCGGTTCTGCAACTCGGCCTCCTCCTCCAGCAGGGAGGGCAGCTCACGGGTGCCGCTCGCCGCCGCGCGCACCTCGCGCTTGGCCGCCTCGAACGCCCGGGTGGGCCCCGACGCCAGCCGCGCGGCCACCTCACGGGCGCGCTTCTCCCAGGCGTCGTCGTCCACGACCTCGGTGACCAGCCCCAGCTCCAGCGCGTGGTCGGCGCCGACCACGTCGCCCAGCAGCATCAGCTCCATCGCCCGCGCCTGGCCGAGCGAACGCACCAGCCGGTAGGCCAGCCCCGAGTCCGAGGCCAGGCCGATCCCGGTGAACGCGGTGCCGAACTTCGCCCGGCGTGCGCTGATCCGCACGTCACCGGCGAGCGCGAAGCCCATCCCGGCGCCCACGCAGGCCCCGCCGATACCGACCACGACCGGCACCCGGATCTCCTCCAGGGCCAGGACGATCCGGTTGTAGTGCTCCCGGACGGTGGTCAGCGCCTTCCCGGGCTCCTCCTTCAGGACGCGGGCGTGCTCGGCCAGGTCCTGGCCCACGCAAAAGGCCCGTTCCGACCCCAGCAGCAGCACCGCGCGCGCGGTCCGCGAGTCCGCGGCCGCGCGTAGCGCCGCCAGCAGCTCCTCCTTGACCGCGACCGTCAACGCGGGGCTGTTCAGCCGCACCGTGGCCAGCCCGTCGGCCTCCTCGAACTCCGCCGCCCTGTGTTCGCTCACGCCTGCTCTCCCTCGTCCCAGCTGTGGAAGCCCTGCCCGGTCTTCTTCCCGAGCCTTCCCTCGGCGACCTTACGGCGCAGCAGCTCGGGTGGCGTGAACCGGTCCCCCAGTTCCCTGGCCAGGTGTTCGGCGATGGCCAGCCGCACGTCCAGTCCGACCAGGTCGGTCAGGCGCAGCGGCCCCATGGGGTGCCGGTAGCCCAGCTCCATGGCGGTGTCGATGTCGGCGGGCGAGGCCACGCCCTCCTCCACCATCCGGATCGCCTCCAACCCCAGGGCCACGCCCAGGCGGCTGGTGGCGAACCCGGGGGCGTCGCGCACGACGATCTCCGTCTTGCCCAGGGCGCCGACCCAGCCGCGCACCGAGGCCACGACCCCGGCGTCGGTGTCCGGGGCGGTGACGATCTCCACCAGCTTGGAGGCCGGGACGGGGTTGAAGAAGTGCGTGCCCAGGAACCGGCCGGGGCGCTTGAGCGCGGCGGCCAGGTCGGTCACCGACAGCGAACTGGTGTTGGAGGCCAGGACGGTCTCCTCACCCACGGCGGCCTCGGCGGCGGTGAGCACCGCGATCTTCAGGTCGGGCCGTTCCGGGACCGCCTCCACGACCAGGCCGGTGTCGGTGGGAATGGCGGCGGTGTCGGTGACGGTGGTCAGCCGCTCCAGGTAGGCGGCGGGCTCGGCGTCGATCTTGCCGCGCTGGCGCGCCTTGTCCAGGCCGGCGGCCACCCGGCCCCGCCCCGCCTCGGTGGCCTCGGCGGTGGCCTCCACCAGCACGACGTCCGCGCCGCGGGTGAGGAACTGCTGGACGATACCGGCGCCCATGGTGCCGCCGCCGATGACGGCGACGGTCGCGGGCACGCCCGTGTCGGTGCTGCTCAACGCTTCTTCCTCTCCAGGAAACGGGTCATGCGGTCGTGCTTGTCGGCGCTCTCGAACAGCACCGCCTGGGTCAGGTCGTCGGCGATCGGGTGCGCCCCGTCGGCGTCCAGCACCATCTTGGTCATCCGCAGCGCCAACGCCGAGGAGGCGGCCATGCGATCGAGGAGGGCGTGTGCCCGCCCGCGCAGCTCCTCGGCGGGCACGATCTCGGCGACCAGGCCGTGCCGCAGGGCCGCCTCGGCGTCCAGCCGGAACCCGCCCAGGAGCACCTGCTTGGCGACCGACGCCCCGACCAGCTCCCTCAGCCGCCAGCACGCCCCCGCGCCCGCGATGATGCCCAGCCCCGGTTCGGGCTGGGCGAACACCGCGGCGGGCGTGGCCAGACGGATGTCGCAGGCGTAGGACAGTTCGGCGCCCCCGCCCAGGGCGAAGCCGTCGACCGCGGCCACGGTGGGCGCCGGGAGC
>NZ_ANBC01000660.1 GCF_000341125.1 Nocardiopsis lucentensis DSM 44048
CGCCTCGGCGCGACCGCGGTCACGCAGTTCGGCGATGTCGGCGCCGCCGGCGAACACGTTTCCGTGACCGGTCAGCAACAGGGGCCGGGGATCGGCCTCCACCCGGGCGCACACCTCGTGCAGCTCGGCGATCATCGCCCCGTTGATCGCGTTGCGGGCCTTGGGGCGGTACAGCTCCACCACCACGCGGTCCTCGCGCCAGTCCACGCGCAGCGTCGCGAAGCCGCCGTCCTCGTCGGCGGTGCCCTCGCCGCCGTCCTTGACGTCGCTCATCAGCCTCCCCCTCAGACCCGCTCGACCAGGAGGGCGGCGCCCTGGCCGACCCCCACGCACAGGGTGGCCAGGCCGCGCCGGGTGTCCTCGCGCTCCATCCGGCCCAGCAGGGTGATGAGGATGCGCGCGCCGGAGCTGCCCAGCGGGTGGCCCAGGGCGATCGCGCCGCCGTCGGCGTTGACCCGCTCGGGGTCGAGCCCCAGCTGCCGCACCACGCCCAGGGACTGGGCGGCGAAGGCCTCGTTGAGCTCCACCGAGCCGACCTCGTCCAGCTTCCACCCGGCGCGGGCGAGCACCTTCTCGGTGGCGGGCACCGGACCCAGGCCCATGACCTGCGGGGGCACACCGGCCGAGGCTGAGGCCACCACGCGGGCGCGCGGGGTCAGGCCGTGGCGCTGGACGGCCTCGGCGCTGGCCAGCACCAGGGCGGAGGCGCCGTCGGACAGGGAGGAGGAGTTGCCCGCCGTGACGATGCCGCCCTTGCGAAAGACCGGGCGCAGCTTGGCCAGGGACGCCTCGTCGGTGTCGGGGCGGGGCCCCTCGTCGGCGGTGACCTCGTGGGTGGCGCCCTTGCGGCCGGTGACGGTGACCGGGACGATCTCGCGGTCGAACCGGCCCGCCTCGGCTGCGGCGACGGCGCGCTGGTGGCTGCGCAGGGCGAAGGCGTCGCACTCCTGGCGCGTCAGCCCCTCCAGGGCGGCGACCTCCTCGGCGGTCTCGCCCATCGACAGCGTGTAGCGCAGGTCGTTCGGGGCGGCGTCGGCGGGGGCCTGGGCGTCGTGGTCGGCGAACCGGGGGTTGGTGAAGCGCCAGCCCAGCGAGGTGTCGGCGACCTCGCCCGGCTTGGCCCAGGGGGTGCCGGGCTTGGCCATGACCCAAGGGGCGCGGGTCATCGACTCCACACCGCCCGCGACCACCACGTCGGCCTCACCGGCGCGAATGGCCTGGGCCGCGGAGGCCACGGCGGTCAGGCCACTGGCGCACAGGCGGTTGACGGTGTACCCGGGCACGGACGGGTCCAGGCCCGCCAGCAGCGCCGCCATCCGTGCGACGTTGCGGTTGTCCTCTCCCGCCTGGTTGGCGGCGCCGAGGATGACCTCGTCCACGGACCCACCGGGGACACCGGACCTGCGCACGGCCTCGGCCACCGCCGTGGCCGCCAGGTCGTCGGGCCGCACGGCCGCCAGCGCACCTCCGTACCGCCCCTGCGGGGTGCGCACCCCGTCGACCAAGTAGACGTCGCTCACGCGGGGCCTCCCATGTTGACGGCGGTGGCCTGGGCCACCGTCTCGTGTGAACTCATCGACACCTCTCCTTGACACGGCTGCCCGGAGACTGCATTAATGCATTAGTAACCGAACGTTCGGTAAGTAAGCAAGTCGGCCCGCCCCGTAGCGGACCGGCGCCCACCTCGAATGCGCGGCGTTCGCGCCGCCGCGCCCTTCCGTCCGGCGTGGCGGCCCTCCGCGCTCCGCACCACGGAGAGTCTCACATGGCCATCGACGACACCATCCGGCGGTCGACCGGTGCCGCACCGCGCACACGCCTCGGGCAGGCACCCGCACCCGAACTCCTGGACCCGGCCGAGCGCATGGGTGTCGACGAACTGCGCGCCCTGCAGCTGGAGCGCCTGCGGTGGAGCCTGGAGCACGCCTACACCAACGTGCCCTTCTACAAGCGCACCTTCGACGAGGCCGGGGTCCATCCCTCCGACCTCAAGGAACTGGCAGACCTGCGGCACTTCCCGCACACCACCAAGGCCGACCTGCGCGACCACTACCCCTTCGGCATGTTCGCCGTCCCCCAGGAGCGCGTCAGCCGCATCCACGCCTCCAGCGGCACCACCGGGCGGCCCACCGTCGTCGGCTACACCAAGGACGACATCGACGCCTGGGCGACCGTCGTCGCCCGCTCCATCCGCGCCGCCGGCGGCCGCCCCGGCCACAAGGTGCACGTCGCCTACGGGTACGGACTGTTCACCGGCGGACTGGGCGCCCACTACGGCGCGGAGAAGCTCGGCTGCACCGTCATCCCCGCCTCCGGCGGACAGACCGCCAAGCAGGTCCAGCTGATCCAGGACTTTCGCCCCGAGATCATCATGGTCACCCCCAGCTACATGCTCACCCTGCTCGACGAGTTCGAGCGCCAGGGCGTCGACCCGCGCACGACCTCCCTCAGAGTCGGGATCTTCGGCGCCGAACCCTGGACCGAGCAGATGCGCCAGGAGATCGAGGAACGCTTCGACCTGCACGCCGTCGACATCTACGGCCTGTCGGAGGTCATGGGCCCCGGCGTGGCCAACGAGTGCGTGGAGACCAAGGACGGCCTGCACGTCTGGGAGGACCACTTCCTGCCCGAGATCCTGGACCCGGTCACCCACGAGGTCCTGCCCGACGGTGAGTACGGCGAACTCGCCTTCACCTCCCTGACCAAGCAGGCCATGCCCGTCATCCGCTACCGCACCCGCGACCTGACCACCCTGCGCCCGGGCACCGCCCGCCCCATGCGCCGCATGGACAAGGTCACCGGCCGCAGCGACGACATGATCATCCTGCGCGGCGTCAACGTCTTCCCCACCCAGATCGAGGAGATCGTCCTGGGCCTGGACGGGCTCGCACCGCACTTCCAACTCGTCCTCACCCGCGAGGGCCGCCTGGACCGGATGGCCGTGCGTGTGGAAGCCCGCCCCGAGACCACCGGGGCGCAGCGCACCGAACTCGCCCAGCGGATCACGGCCACCGTCAAGGACCGGGTCGGCGTCAGCGTCACCGTCGACGTCGTCGACCCCGAGGGCATCGAACGGTCCGTCGGCAAGTTCCGCCGCATCATCGACCAGCGCCCCCGCTGACACCGCGGGAACCACGCGTGCCCCGCACCCCGTCCACAGGTGCGGGGCACGCGCGCGTCCCGGCTAGGCAGTGTTTTTTGGGGCCTCCGCTCCGCTTCGGCCCGTGTTCGGGCGCCCCTCAGGTGACCGTTCCAAAAAACAGACCCTAGTCCTTTCGGGCCACGCCCCCATACTCGGCCACCGGGCGCAGCTCGCCCACCTCGGCTTCCCCGGCACGCCACAGGGAGCACGAGACCACCCCCGGCTCCAGCAGCTCCAGACCGTCGAAGAGCTCCCGGACTCCCGCCGCCGAACGGACCGTCAGCTTGGGCGTCCCCTTCTCGTTCCACGCCGCGGCGACCTCGTGGGCGCGCTCGTGGTCGATGTCGTCGACGGGGTGGGAGATCACCAGGAAGCTGCCCGGGGCCAGGGCGGCCAGCAGACGGTCCAGGATCGAGCGGACCTCGGCGTCGTCGTCGACGAAGTTGATCACGCCGAGCAGCATCAGACCCACCGGCCGGGACAGGTCCAGTGTGCGGGACGCGGCGGCCAGGATCGCCTCGGGGTCGCGCAGATCGGCGTCCACGTAGTCGGTGACGCCCTCATCGGTCCCGGTCAGCAGCGCACGGGCGTGCGCGAGCACCAGCGGATCGTTGTCCACGTACACCACCCGCGACTCCGGCGCCACCGACTGGGCGACCTCGTGGGTGTTGTTGTGCGTGGGCAGCCCCGTCCCGACGTCGAGGAACTGCCGCACCCCCTCCTCCGCCGCCAGATAGGTCACCGCGCGGACGAGGAAACCGCGGTCGGCCACCGCGTTGTCCACGATCTCGGGGAAGAACGAGCGGATCTGCTCACCCATCTCCCGGTCCACCGGGTAGTTGTCCTTCCCGCCCAACCAGTAGTTCCAGATACGGGCGTTGTGGGGGATGGAGGTGTCGATCTTGGGGGCGTTGGAGGACACAGTTCTGCTTTCCGTGGTCGATCAGCCGCACCACCGGCACCCGGCGGCGCCCGACCAGTAAACGGTCTCGATCCCACGAGGGCAAGGGCCGGCGGGCCGATAACCCTTCGCCCGCACCCGCGCGCACGCGCTAACGTGCGCGAACACCCCGGTTCCCGACAGGCCCGCCAAGGAGCCCCGTGAAGCACTCCAGCCCCGAGTCCGCCCGCATCGCCGAGCGCGGCACCATCCTGCGCTGCCAGGTCGGCTCCACCGTCCACGGCCTCGCCGTCGACGGGGCCAGCGACCGCGACGAGATGGGCATCTGTGTGGAACCGCCCGAGTACGTCGTGGGCCTGCGCTCCTTCGAGCAGTACATGTACCGCGCCCAGCCCGACCACGTCCGCTCGGCCGCCGACGACCTCGAACTGACCGTGTACTCCCTGCGCAAATGGACCCGCCTGGCCCTGGACGGCAACCCCACCGTGCTGCTGCCGCTCTTCGTCCCCGAGACGGAGATCGTCACCCTCACCGACCTGGGCCGCGACCTGCGCGCCCACCGCCGCCGCCTGATCTCCCGCCGGGCGGGCCACCGCTTCCTCGGCTACCTGCGCGCCCAGCGCGAACGCCTGGACGGCACCCGGGGCGGCCGGCACACCAACCGCCCCGAACTGGAGGCCGTCCACGGCTTCGACACCAAGTACGCCTACCACATGGTCCGGCTCGGCCTCCAGGGCGTGGAACTCATGGAGACCGGCGACCTCACCCTGCCCGTCCCCGAACCCGACCGCTCCTGGCTGCGCGCCCTGCGCCGGGGCGAACACACCAAGCGGGAGGCCCTGGACCGCGCCCACGAACTGGAGGACCGGCTCGCCTCCCTGTGCGAGACCACCCGCCTGCCGGATCGGCCGGACACCGACTGGGCGGACCGGTGGCTGGTCCAGGCCTATCAGCGGACCTGGTCCTCCTGGTCGGGCGGCGCCCCGTCCGCCTCCAGCAAGGAGGGCACGTCCGCGAACGACGCCACCACGTGATCGGGCATCCCCTCGATGCGGTCCAACACGCCCTCCTCGAACTTGCCCGTGCGCACCAGGACCCCGGTGATCCCCACCCGCTGGGCGGCCAACACGTCACTGACCACGTCGTCGCCCACCATCACCGTGTCCCTGGCCGGGACGCCCAACCGCTCCAGCGCCGCCGTGAAGAACGCCTCCGCGGGCTTGCCCACCACCTCCGCCGCCACCCCGGCGGCACGCTCCAGCGCCACCACGAAGGCACCGGCGTCCAGCCGCATCCCCTCCGCCGTCCGCCAGTACATGTTCCGGTGCATGGCCACCAGACGCGCGCCGGAGCGCAGGTCGTTGAAGGCCGCGTCCATCGTCGCGTAGTCGAACTCCGGCCCGGCCCCTCCGATGACCACCACGTCCGGGTCCTCCCCGACCAGGTCCACCCCGTCCAGGTCGGCGCGGATGTCCCCGCTGTTGACCAGACGGCACCGCGCCCCCGGGTGGTGCCCCGCCAGGTAGGCGGCCAACGCGGTGGGCGCGGTCAGCACGTCGTCCTCGGACACGTCGAACCCCGCCCCGCGCAGCGTCTCGGCGATCGAGGCGCGCGTACGGGAGGTGGTGTTGGTCAGCAGGACCGTGCGCAACCCCGCCCGCCGCAACCAGTCCAGCGCCTCCGCCGCGCCCGGGACCGGCCGCCACGACACGGTCAGGACGCCGTCGATGTCGATGAGGACTCCGCGTGTGCCCATACCTCCATCGGACCACGAACGGCCGCGCGCCCACCAGCCCCCACACCGGCCCGAGGACGGCCCCGCCGACCCGCGCGTTCACAGCGACGACCCGGCGCGCACCCCGCCACGAGCCGAGATAAGGTTACGCGGCGAAGAGGTACGCGCCGCATCCCGTTCCCACGCGGCACCGGCGCGTCGGGCACCGGCGCGCGTAGACACGGTGCCCGGAAACGACGAACGTAAGGACACACCATGATCGGAACCATCGCGGTCGTGCTCATGATCGTGAGCCTGTCGATGATGATCATCGCCGGCCTGCTCGCCACGATCGTCAAGACCCGCTGAACCCGGGGCGGGTGCGCCCCACCGGGTCGCACNGGCCCGGCCCCGGAAAAACCGGTGGCGCCGCCCCGGGTGTCCCCTGTTAGGCTCCGGGTCCGACACAGCGTGTAGCTCAGTCAGCAGAGCACCCGGCTTGGGACCGGGAGGACGCGGGGGCGGAACCCGCCACGCTGGCCGTACGGCGCGTAGCTCAGTCAGCAGAGCACCGGCTCCTGTCCGGGGGACGCGGGGGCAGGACCCGCCGCGCTGGCATGAACCCTGACAGCACCCCCAAGGCGGTCGGCCGGGACTACCCCTCCGGGCGGCTGGCCGCGGCCCTGACCACCGCGTTCGACCACGAGGATCCCGACGTGCGCGCGTCGGCGCGCGCCCGCGCCGAGGCGTGGACCCGCGTCGTCGAGGGCATGGGCGACGGAACCCTGACCATCGGCTCCCGTACCCCCGTCCAAGGCCTCCCCGCCTGGGTCACCCCCGAGGTCGTGCACGGCGGCTTCGCCACCGGCGCCGCCGCCGCGGGCGGCCCCCTGCGCCCCCACGAGGAGGACCTGGCCACCCGTCACGGTCTGCCCGCCGAGCGCCGGGCCGTCCACGCCCACCTGCTCACCGACGAGGGGCTCGCCGAACTCGACGCCCTGCTCGACAGCGGCGACTACACGATCGACCTGCCCGAACAGGGCGCGCTGCTCACCGTCGCCTGGCTGCTGCGGGTCGGCCAGACCGCCGCCGCGCTGCGGGTCCTGGCAGCGGTCGAGCCGTTCGCCGACCGACTGTGCCTCACCCCCCGCCCCGCACCCCTGCAGGACACGCCAGCGGGCACCGTCTTCCGCGACACCGTCGACGACGTCCGCCACCCGCTCGGGGAGCGCGCGCACAGGACCGACGCCGCCACCAACCGGCCCAAGGCCCAGCAGGAGGCCCTGGCGGTGTGGAACCCGTTCGCCGACCGGGTACTGGCGCACTGGCTGGAGACCGTGGCCGACGGCCGTGTCGACGCCCGGCGCCGGGGTAACTGGCTCGGGCGCGCGAGGACGCTGCTGGAGGAGTACACCCGCCTGGCCGCCGAACACACCCTGTGCACCAAGCACCGCAAGCCCAGGGAGAACCTCGCCATCCTGCTCACCGCCCTGAGGGAGGCGGTGGAGGGGACCGGCCCCTCGCCACGTCTCCGGGGCCTGCTCCAGCACGCCGTCGACGCCATGGTGCGCAAGCGCGGTGTCCCGGGCTCGGACCGGCACACGGCGGTGCGCCGCGAACAGGCCGAGCACGCGGCCCGGCCCACGCACGACGTCCTGTCCCGGGTCCTGCTGGATCGGCTCGCTTCCCTGCCCGGCGGTTCCGGGATCACCGACACCGACGCGGTCCTGCGCCCCACGACCGCGGCGGAGGGCGTCCCGGGCGCCTGGCCGATCCCCGCGCCGCTGCGTGCGATCATCGCCCGCGCCAGCGCGGGCACCCCCGACGAACTGGTCGAACGGGGGGTCATCCCGTCGGCTGAGGTCCTGGCCTCGGTGGTCCCCGCCCTGACCGCCGAGGCCGAGACGGCCGCCGTCGCCGACCCCGCGCTCTCCCGGCTCCTGCGCGCCCACCACCGGGCCTTCCGCAACCGGCGTTCGCTTCTGCTGCTCAACCTGCGACACCAGGTGCGCGAACACGAACTGCCCTGGATCCGGGAGACCCACGGGTACCGGACGCGTGGGAACGCCCGCGCGGCGGCGGTCCGGGACCTGCTGCCCCAGCTCGGCACCACACTGCTGACCCGTTTTCCGGGCACCCTCGTGCCGAACCCGATGGTGAGCGCGCTCAACGGCCTGGCCCGGGGCGTGGAGGGCGCCCCGCCCTTCCTGGAGGAACTGGCCGCCGACATCTTCATGGGCAGGTTCTCGCCCAAGTTCCTCCGCGCGGCCGCGATGGCCGCCGAGCTGACGGACGGGAGCCTGTACGCCCGCTACTACGGCATCGACGGCGCGGAGGTGCTGGTGGCGGCGGAGGAGGAGCGCACCACCACGCGACGGTCGTCGACGCCGTTCGCGGACCTGTGCCGCAGGCGCGCCGGGGACTCCCGGTTCGGGGTGGCGGGCAACGGCATGGTGATCGAGCAGGCGCAGATCCTCACCACCCACAACCTCGCCGCCCTGGTGAGCGTCGGCGCGCGGCCGCGCCACGGCTGGGCGGAGGCCGCCAGGCGGGCCTACACGGTGGCCGAGGCGGCGGTGGAGCGTCTGCCGCGCGTGGCCCTGCCGCTGGGACACGTGAAGAACGCGGCGTTCGCGTGGCGGCAGTGCCTGTTCTTCCTGTCCCGGTGCCCCGAGGGGGAGCAGCGGGAAATCCTCGGGTGGATGGAGGAACGCCTGGACGGGAGGCCGCTCCTCACCCGTGAACGGCTGACCCCCGTACTGGGCGGGCTGCGCCAGGTACTGGAGTACGGCGCGCTGGTGGAGTGGGACCCGAGGTCGGCGCGCCGTTTCCTGGGCTGGTCCTCCGGCGGCCACTGGATCCTCGGCCAGCGAAGCTGACCCGGGACGCGCGAGGAGCGCACCCGAACCGGTGTGGGGCAACCGTCCACCCGCCCCACACCGGCGCTCGCGCGATTCCGCGCGCAACCACCCTACGGATCAGGGTCGGCGTGTGTGGGGGATTCGGTGGAAAGGATTTGACGGGACCGAAGCGCCACCTTTACGTCGTAGATTCACAGAGATCGGGAGCGGGGGACCCGAACGCACGTCGAACGCGTGTCTCCGGTCAGCGCTAGGATCCCCTGGCGCACCGACCACCCTGAAGGAAAGCGCCGATGAACGTCACCGCTCCCGAGGCCCGCGCGTGGGCTGACCGGATGGCCGAGGAGTACGACCTCCTCCCCGAGGCCGCCGACCTGGCCGCCGACCTCTTCACACCCGCGCTGCCCGGCCTCGTCTCCGAGTTCGAGCGCGAGGTGGCGGCTCTACCCGACGGCGCGCCGCTCCTGTCCTGGGGGGTGCGAAGCCGCAAGCCCGAGTCCGGGCTGGACGAACTCCTGGAACGACTCGACACCGACGACGTGGCCCGGCTCGTCGTGTGGTCCAACGCGAGCCTTCCGCCGGTCTCCCCGGCAGGCGGCGACACAGCACGCGCGCGCGACCCCCGGCAGAACCACCACGGGGTGCGCCGCCACTTCGAGAAGCATCCGCAGGTGTGGAGCACCAGCACCCTCCCCCTGCTCCTGAGGTCGGTTCCCCTGGGCGCGTCCTCACCCGACCTGGCGGTCAGGGCGTGCCAGGCGGCCGACCCGGCCACCCTGCGGGCGGTCGCCGACGACGTGCACGCGATGGCCGCCAGGATCACCGCCCGGTTCTCGAACGACCCCCACGAGCACTGGTCGCGGGAACGAACCCACCACGAACTCCTGGCGCTTCTCCTCGACCTGGGGCGCCCTCTGGGGCCCGCCGACGAGGTCCTGGGGTACCGAGACGACCGCTTCCTCAACCTCCTGCACACCACCCACCCCGACATCACCTCCTCCCCCGCCGTCACCGCGCTGTTCGTGCACGGCCTCCGTCCCCTGAAGGGCCCCGACTGGGAAAGCGCCCTGCCCGCGTACCTGGACGCCGTTCCCGACGTCGACGACGTCCTCCGCCGCGTCCTCGAACCGCTCCTCGAGCTCCCCGACGTCGACGGAGAACACGGCCAGGCGGGCGTCGGGGGCCGGCGCGGACACCCCCGACACACGATCCACCTCACCGTCCACGCCACGGTCCTGGTCAAGGGGGTCCTGCGTGTTCTGACCACGCGCCCGGCCGCCGCGGTCCCGTGGGCCGTCGACCTGCTGGAGGAGCTCATCACCCGGCTCTGGCCCCTCGGGCACCGCGTGCACTCCCTGGTCTGGGGCCACGAGGGATTGTCATCCACTCTGAGCTCGCTGCGGGCCGGGTCCGCCATCCCCGCCCTCACCAGGATCGGGACCGACATCCGCACCACACCGGACACGCGGACCCAACGCGCGGAGATCGAGAAGGCCCTGCGCGGGGCGGGCCACCGCCAACGCCTGTCCGACGTCCAGCTCGCCGACCGGTCCGTCCCCGACTTCGGCCTGGACCGCGACGGCACGCTCACGCGGCGGCTGGGTCAGCACACCCTGACCCTGACCGCGACCGCGGACGGCGCCGCCCTCACCTTCACCGAACCCGGCGGCACGATCGCCAAGCGCGCCCCCAGGGCCCTGCGTGAGGACCACCCGGACCAGCTGAGGAAGGTCCAGGAGCTCGCCAAGCTCGTGCGGACCGAACTCAAGGCCCAGCGCGCCCGCCTCGGCGGCCTCCGGGACGCCAGACACGAGTGGGAACTGCCCGACTGGCTCCCCCACCTGGTCGACCACCCCCTGACCGGACTGGTCTCCCGGGAGTTGGAGTGGGAGGTCACCACCGACGGCCTCGCGTGGAACACCGGCGCCCTCGCGGCCGACGGCGCCCACTGGCGCCTGGTCTCCCCCGACGGCGGCACCCTGCTGTACACGGGCACCGCGGCGCCGCGAGCCCGCGTCCGCCTCGCCCCCCGCTCGGCTCAGCCCTGACGGGCGCACCCGTCCACTCCCCGGGCGCCGCGAACCATCCCGGGGCCGGGTCCGGGACGACCCGGGCCGCGTGGCACGACGGGACGCGCGACCGTGTCCCGGTGTGCCTGCGGCCCGGTCGGCCACGGTCCATTCGGGTTCGCAGGAGATGATCGAGGCTCGTTGGCGTGGCTGGGGAGGGCTCCATCCCTGGGTGGAGTACGGGCACCGCCTCCAGCCCCACCGGTCCGGAGAGCTCGGCCAGAATGCACCGCCGCCGCCCTCCGGGACAACCGCCCGCGTCCCCTGCGCCACCCCCTCCCCCACCGGAACACGCGTCCCGCGCTCCGGACCAGCTCAGGCCCGCACACGCCCCGACCACCGCCGATGCCCCGACCGTGGCGGCGTTGTCCCGGGCCCGGGCGGTCGTTAGGGTGAGCACATGTCGATTTGGTCACGCGGCGACCGCACGGGCAGGGTCGAGGAAGCGCTCCTGATGTTGCAGGGGCAGAGGATCATCGACGGCCTGGAGATCCTCCGCGGTGAGGCCAAGCCCTACCGGGTACGCGTTCCCGCCGGGATCGTGCACATGGACGAGGACGAGGCGTCCATGTTCGCGCTCGGCGCGGTGGTGGGCACCTTCGGCGGCGTCGCCCGCCAGGGGGTCTGAGCACCGCTCCCCTAGACCCGGCCCATCGTGCGCAGCACGGCGTCCAGGAGCAGGTCCCGCATGACCCGGCGGTGCTCCGCGGTGTGCTCCACGGTCAGCTCTCCGTTGAACGTGGACAGGCACATCCCCACGACCATCTCCGCGAGCGGGCGCGCCGGGCGCCCGTCGTCGGGCAGCTCCTCCACGTACCGGGCGACCTCGATCGCCTCGCGTACCGCCTCGACCCACGGCTCGACGCGCGCACGCCACCAGTCCCGCTGCGGCCCCGGTTCCGCGCCCATGCCCGAGGCCGCCGCCAGCAGTGTTCCCGACTCCAGCCACAGGCCCACCCAGGAGTCGATCAGGCGGCCCATGTAGCCGTCGACGGTCTCCCTGCGGCCGAAGGTGAGGTCCACCCTGGAGGCGAAGGCGGTCAACCGCACGTCGACGGCGGCCTGGAGCACCTGGTTCTTGTGGTTGTAGTACCGGTAGACGGTCGAGCGGTCGATGTCGACGCCCTCGGTGATCTCCTTGTAGGTGATCTGGCTGAAGGGTTTGGTCCCGAGCAGTGCGACCAGGCTGCTTTGCAACTGGAGCATGCGCCGCGCCGCACGCAGGCTGCCGCTCGTACCCGGGCCGGACTCCGCCGGTACCGCCATGCCCGATCCCTGTTCCGCCATGTCCCCACTGTCCTCGTCCGCCGACACCGAGCCACCGCGACCTGCGCGACCCCGCCAGGAGCGTACCGCCACGGACGGACACCGCGCCCGTTCCTCCCAGGCGCTGGGAGCGGAAGGTCACGACGCGGTCACCAACCGGTCCGCGGGCGAACCGCGCACGCGCGCGGCACGTCTGACCCCCGGGCGTGAGCCGCCGTCGACCACACAGCGGAGGGGAACCAGGGATGGACTTCGTCGACTACGCGCAGAACCGGAGGATCCGGGAGCTCGAGGATGATCTGGAGAGCGCCCACGCCTCCATCGCGCACCAGCGCCGCCGCGTGAAGTCGGAGCTGTCCTCGCTGCGGGGAAGCCTGGAACAGCGGCTCGACCGCGTCTCCTCCACCCTGGACGCCTTCGTCGAGCTGAGCGACATCCGCGCCACGCTGGCCATGTTCGACGCGCCCGCGATCGCCCGGCACCGCACCCTCCAGATGCTGGACGGGTCCCTGCCCGCCCGCCTCGACCTGGCCGACACCGCCGACTACTGGCTCCCCCCCGCCGCCCACGGTCTGCACGCCCTCCTCTCCGGCGACCCCGGCGCCGCCCGGGTCCGCTTCGACCAGGCCGCCGAGCGCGACGAGGTCCGCGCCCGCCACTTCGCCGCGCTCACCCTCACACTCACCAGCGCCGAACACGCCCGGGCCCTCGGCGGGAGCCTGGTCCTCGGCCTCCTCCCCCACCTCCCCGTGCCGACGGCCGAGGTCACGCGCGGCCAGCGCGCCCTGTGGATGCTGACCGCCGACGGCGCCTTCGGCGACGACGCCCGCGAGCACCTGCTGCTGTCGACCGCGCGCCACTGGTCTCAGGAGGGGGTGGCGGCCCCAGCCTCCGCCGCGCTGCGCACGCCCGACATGCGCGGGGACGGCGAACGGCCTCCGAGGCGCTCCCGCCGGTCGGACACCCCGCAGGAGCTGACCGGACGGCTGAACGCGGCCGCCGCCCTGGCCGCGATGCGCGACAACGTCACCCGGATCGCCTCCCTGGACGCCGGGAGCGCACCCGAGGGGGCGCTCGCCCCCGACGCGGTCAGCGTCGAGTTCGTGGAGTCGGCCCTGCGCCTGCTCGTCGAGGAGGGCGGCCCCGAGGAGGCTCCCCTGCTGGTCCGGGCCCGGGAGCTGCGGGCGGTGATCGAGTCCGGTGGCGGCGCCGGACCTCAGCCGACCTGGGGGGACACGGTAGGCACGGTCTCCGGGCTGCTCGACGAGGACCTGGCGCGGGACGACGCCCCCGCGCACCGCCGCACCCTGGCGCTCGCCCTCCAGCGCGCCTCGGCCCTGGAGAGCGTCGAGTCCCTGCTGGCCGAGGCCACCGAACCGGTCCCCGAGACCTCCACGGTCGCGGTGAGCGGCACACGCGTGACGCTGACCGCCGACGGCGCCGACCGCGGCGACCTGGCGAGGGCCAAGCAGCGGATCGACGACCGCCACCAGCCGGCGGCCGACCCCCGTCNCGTCTCCTGCTGTGGGGCGGGATGGGGGCGGCCGGTCTGTTCGCCCTCCTCGGGGTGATGACCATGTCCCCCGTGACGTGGTTCCTGGCCCTGGCGGGACTGGGCTGCGCCCTGGTCGGCAACATCAGGGACGGCGGGGAGCGGACCACCGTGGCGACGGCACGGGAAGCGGAGCGACGCAGATTGCTCCGGGACGTGGACTCCGCCGCCACACGGTGGCGCACCCAGCTCGCCGCGGCGCAGGAGTCAGCCGAGTCCGCCCGGCTGCACGCCGACCGGCTGCGCGAACTCCTCTCCCCCTGACTCCGCGGCTCAGGCGGGTCGGGCGACCAGGACGCGCATCTCCAGCGGCAGGTCGAGGATCCGTTCGGTGGTCAGTCCGGACCCGCGCAGCAGCTCCTCGTACTGGCGCTCGGTCCGCTCGGCGCCGGTGGTCATCACCATCATGTGCACGTCGAAGACCAGGGACAGCCAGGGGTCGTCCCCGTCCGGGAGCACCCGTTCGACCACCAGGACCCGCCCGTCCGGGGCCATGGCCTCCCGGCAGTGCCGCAGGATCCGTCCGGCGTCCTCGTCCGACCAGTTGTGCAGGACCCGGCTGAGCACGTAGACGTCGGCGCCCCCGGGCACGGCGGCCAGGAAGTCCCCCTCGACCAGGTCGCAGCGGCCCGCGGCCACGTGGGCGGCCAGACGGTCCCGGGCCGCGGCCAGGGCCGTGGGGCGCTCCAGTAGCACGCCACGCGTGTCGGGAGCGCGGTCGAGCACGGTGTGGAGCAGTTCCCCGCTGCCGCCGCCGACGTCGACGACCGTGCGGGCGCCGCCGAAGTCGTACACCGAGGGCAGGTCCCGAACGAAGCGGGCTCCGGCCGCCATGCCCGCGGAGTACAGTTCCGCGTCCTCGGGACGGCCCTCCAGGAGGGTGAACACGTCGGTGCCGTGGGCGAGGTCGAACCCGGTCCTGCCCGTGCGGAGTGTCTCGGGCAGCCGTTCCCACGCGTCGGCGAACAGTCCGCTGTCGTAGAGCAGGGCGAGGTCGCGCAGACCGGAGGGGTGCCCACCGCGCAGTCGCTCACCCGTGGCGGTGAGCGTGTACCCCCGCGCGTCACGGCGCACGACCCCCACGGCGGAGAGCAGGCGCAGCAGGCGGCCGAGCCGCGCCGGGTCCAGGCCGAGCGCCGCCGCCAGGTCGGGCGTGTCCACGGGGGCGCCGTCCATGCGGTCGACGACCCCGAGCCGCACGGCGGCGGCCACGGACCTGGCGACCCAGGGGCCGGTCATGAGTCGGATCAGCTCGCGGGACGCGGTCTCGTCGTCGTTCACCGGACGGCCTCTCGTCGTGTGGTCGGAAGGTCACAGCCAACCGTTACGCCGGAACACCAGGTACAGGGTGACGCTGGCGAGGGCCATCACCGTCAGGGGGACCGGCCAGGCGAAGGTCCACTCGAAGCCGGGTCGAGGGGGGATGTTCATCCCGTACACGGAGGCGATCAGGGTCGGCACCACGAGGATGCCACCCCACGACGAGATCGTCTTCATCGCCTCGTTCTGTTCCTGGCTGATGAGCGAGTCGTTGACGTCCATGATGTGCCGCAGCAGCTGTTGGAAGCCGTCGACGCGCTCCCGGACACCGGTGACGTGGTCGGCGACGTCGCGCAGGTAGGTGTGGAGGGCCTCCCCGGGCTGTCCGGCGCCGGGGTGTCCGGACCGGACACCCCCGGACTCCGCACGGGCCAGCAGGTCCGCGCAGACACCGGTGAGCGGGTCGACGGCCCGCTGGAGCATGGTGACCTCCCGGGCGATCCGGTAGATACGGCGCGAGGCGTCGGGGTCGCGGTCGAACACCCGGGTCTCCACCTCGTCCACGTCGTCCTGCAGGTCGGACACGACGGGCGCGTAGTCGTCCACGGCCCGGTCCAGAACCGTGTAGAGGACCGAGACCGTGCCGTGGGCGAGTACCGCGGGTTCGGCCTCCAGAGTGGCGCGAACCTCGTCGAGGTCGACATGGACGGTGTGGGAGATGGTGACGGCGAAGTTCTCCCCGCAGAAGACGTGCACCTCCCCCACCCGCACGGACCTGGTGACGGTGTCGTACCGCGCGGGCCGCAGGACCAGGAACAGCGCTCCGGGGTAGTCCTCGACCTTGGGCCGCTGGTGCGCGACCACCGCGTCCTCGGCCGCCAGGCGGTGCAGGCCGAAGGCCCGCGCGACCTCGCCGATCTGGTCGTGGTCGGGCATGTCCATGCTGATCCACAGCATCGCGCCGGGCGCCGAGTCGAGCGCGTCACGCGCGGCGCGGGCACCGTCGAGGTCGCGGTCGCGGTGCCCGTCGCGGTAGAGGACGTACCGGACACGCCCCGGGGGTGTCCGGTCGGGAACCGCGGCCCCGGCTCGGCCCAGCGCCATGACGCGCTCAGGGTGGTGTCGGGGCATCGGCGGCCCTCCTCCCGTACGTCCCGGACGCGCCCGATCCTGGCGTGAAGGGCCGTCCGGTGCGCGGCGACACGCCATTGGGGCGGCGAAACGGGCGGGGCGGCGCGGATCGCGTCGGCCCGAGTCAGACGTCAGGCGGTCAGCCCGGAGGCGCGGACGGTGATGTTGAGCCGTCCCTCCAGGCCCAGCTCGGGCGGTGCGGTGCCGGGGCGGGTGCGCGGGACCCCGTGGTAGGCCATGCGGGAGGGGCCGCCGAACACGAACAGGTCACCGCTGACCAGTTCGACGTCGGTGTAGGGCCGGGTGCGGGTCTCGGTGTTGCCGAAGCGGAACACGCAGGTGTCGCCGAGGCTGAGGGAGACGACGGGCGCGTCGGAGCGTTCGTCGCGGTCCTGGTGCATGCCCATACGCGCGTCGGCGTCGTAGAAGTTGACCAGCGCGACGTCGTAGGGGGCCGCGGTCGGCGGGGGCGGCTCGCCGAGGGCGTCGGCCACGGCCCGCGCGGCGAGCGTGCCCAGCAGGTCGGGGAAGGGCGGCACGGGGCCGCCGTCGGGGAGTGTGCGGGAGTAGCGGTAGGGCTCCCAGTACCAGCCCAGGCTGAGCATGCGCACGCTCATGACCCCGCCGCGCGGCATGGGGTGCCGCACCATCCCGGCGCGTGCCCACCGGCGGCAGTGCCGGACCAGGTCGGTCTGGCGTTCCGGGGACAGCCACCCCGGCAGGTGGACCGCCCCCGGCGCGACGTCCACCGGCGGGGCGGGGAACAGGGGATCGTCCATGGGGGGTTCCTCCCCGCGTCGTCGCCCCGCCACCCGTCGCGGTCAGCGGCGGAGCAGGTCGCGCACGTTGACCACGAGCAGGACCACGACGACCACGGCCATGGGGACGGCGATGGCGATGCGCCAGTCGGCGATGAAGGCGGCCACCACCCCCACGATGACGCCGACCACCACCGCGAGGATGGCCAGTCCGGTCAGGAACGAGAGGAACTTGCGGCGGGCGATGGAGTCGACGGCGGCGAAGGCCACCACCACGCCGAGCATCGCGTACAGGGTGGTCTGCCCGTTGAGCAGGAACAGCGTCAGGCCGAGCGAGATCAGCAGCAGCGGGGTGCTCAGGGCCACCCACAGGTGCAGGAAGCGGGCGGTGCGCTGCTTGCCCGAGGAGTAGGGCAGGTGCGGAGCCTTGAGGTGGTCCGTCGGCCCGGGCACGAGCGGGGTGTCGGAGGCCAGGGCGCGCAGGTGGGTATCGCGCTCGTCGGCGGTCAGGACGCGCTCCTCGTAGACCTCGGCGAGCTCCTTCTCCAAGGTCTCCATGCGTTCGGTGTACTCCCGGGCGAGCTGGCGCGATCTGGCCCGGCGGTGCAGGACCATGCGCGCCGAGTCGAGTTGGCGCAGGCGGTCGCGGCGGGCGACGATGTCGGCGTCCAGTTCGCGCAGGCGCTCGTCGAGCGCGCCGACGTGCGTGCGCAGTTCGGCGCGGGCGGCGGTCTCGGTGGGGGCGACCTTGTGCAGGCCCACCCAGGCCAGCGGGTCGGCCCAGGAGCGGCGGATGGTGCCGTCGCGCTCGTAGCGGGGGCCGCTGGGGGCCCGCTCGCCGTCGAAGAAGTCGCCGGTGTCACGCCCCCACAGGCCGCGGAAGCCCCGGACCCAGGGGGTGTCGTCGTCGATGAGGACGGGGTTCCACTCGCGGTCGCCGCCGGGCCCCAGGCGCATGCCGTCGCCCCGGGCGTAGTCGACGAAGGGCACGCCGATGCCGTGCCGGTTGATCGCGCTGTCGGCGCGGAAGAGGAAACCCGTGAGCCTCCGGTAGGCGCGGACGGCGCCGCGCAGGACGGCCGGGTCGACCTGGATGAGGTAGTCGCCGGGCAGCATCTGGTGGGAGTGCGAGCCGGCGCCGACGTAGACCAGGGGGTGGTCGCCGACCCGGTGCAGGTCGGGGTCGTCCCAGCTGCGGCGCAGGTCGTCGCCGTGGTACTCGTGCGAGGAGGCGCCCACCCACATGGGGCGGTGGGTGCCGTCGCCGTTCTCGGCGAGGTAGACGGTGACGCGCTCCCAGTCGGCCTCGTGGTCGTTGACACCGCCGTAGATCGTCCGCCAGTCGTTCATCGCGTAGAAGAACCAGTACTGGAGGATGACGTAGCCGCCCTCGCGGGTGACGCGTCCGTAGTAGGTGGCGCCGCCGTCGTCCACGCGTTCGCGGTAGCGGGTCACGGCGGCGAAGGTGACCCCGCCGGGGACCGCGCCCCGGATCAGCAGGGAGAACTTCATCAGGATGTCGAGGATGCGCCCGAGCACCCCGACGGCGGCCAGGCGGCCGCTCTTGGGGATGACGGTGCGGGCGATGCCGCGGAAGCGACGCGCCTCCTCGCGGATCGTCTCCTCCTGGACGAACCGCAGGTGCTTGTGGCGGCCCGGCCACTCGCGCTCAGCCTGCCCGAGGCGTTCGAGGGTCAGCTCCCCCGCCGGAACGAGGACGCGCTCGCGTCCGCCGGGCTCCTCGACCCAGAGGCTGCAGTTACGTACGTAGCTGTCCACACGGGTGGGGAAGAACAGCTCCCCCTTGGTGCACATGAGCACCGGTTCGTGGGCACGCAGGAGTTGGAGATCAGATGTCGCGGCCATGATTGGCACCAAGCTAGTGCATCGCCGTGTCGTTCCGTGCCGCGGAGCCGTCGACGCGGGAGTGGTGCGTGTCCGGTTCCGGGGGTGGTGCCGAACGACCCGACCCGTCGCCCCGGGCGGCGCCCACGCCCGCGACCACCACCAGGGCCATTCCCGCGACCTGCACGACGGCGGGCGCCTGGCCGATGATGACCAGGCCCATGACCAGGCTGACCGCGGGTTCGAGGCTGGCGAAGGTGCTGTAGGCGGTACGGCTCATGCGCTGGAGGGCCACCATCTCCAGCAGGAACGGCACCAGGGGGAACAGGAGTGCGATGCCCAGGGTGAGCAGGATGAGGTCGAGGTCGGGCGCGGCGATCACGGCGGGGGCGCCCAGTGGCGCGGTGACCAGGGCGGAGACGGTCATCGCGAGCGCCAGGCCGTGGACGGCGCCAAAGCCCGCGCCGACCCGCTGGGTGAGCACGATGTAGGCGGCCACGCAGGCCGCGCCCGCCAGGGCCAGTCCGACGCCGAGCACGTCCAGGTCGCTCTGCCAGGGGCGGGTGAGGCACACCACGCCGATTCCCGCGGCGAGGATCCACACCAGTTCGCGGCGGCGGCGCATCGCCGCCACGGCGACCACGAGGGCGCCGAGGAACTCGATGGAGGTCGCGGTACCGAGTTCGATCCGGGCCGTGGCCTCGGAGTAGAACAGCATCATCCCCGCGCTCGCTGTGCCCAGGATCACCACCGAGCCGCGTTCGCGCCACGTCGCCTCGCGCACGGCCCGCCACAGGGAGCGACCGCCGAGGCCGAGCAGGATCAGCGCGGCCCAGCTGAGTCGCAGCCAGGTGACGGTGGCGGGCGAGGCCTGGTCGAAGGCGGTGACGGCCAGGGCGCTGCCGGTGTGGAGGGTGAACATGCCGATGAGCAGCATCATCGGAGCCGGGACCCGGACGTCGGCACGGCGGAGCGAGGAGATGGATGAGGGGATCACCCGACCATTGGATCGATCTCCTCTGTTGCTGTCCACGAACCAGTGGTTGATGGACCATGTAGTTTTGGTGGATGGATTTCACCCGACTGCGCCTGCTGGTCGAGCTGGAGCGCCTGGGCACCATGGTCGCTGTGTCCGAGGTCACGGGCATGAGCACGTCCGCCGTCTCCAAACACCTCGCGGTCCTGGAGCGTGAGGCGGGTGCGCCGCTCCTGGCACAGGACGGGCGCCGGGTGCGGCTGACCCCGGCCGGGCGGAGGCTGGCCGACCACGCCGTGGGCATCCTGGCGCGCGTGGAGGCCGCCAAGGCCGAGTTCGAGGGCGAGGGCGAGCCGGTCGGCCGCGTCCACCTGGTGATGTACACGAGTGCGGCACCGTTGGTGCTGCCCGCGCTGCGCCGGCTGCGCGACGAGCATCCGGGGATCGACATCCACCTGACCGAGTACGAGTCGGAGCAGGCGCTGGCGCTCCTTCAGGACGGGCAGGCCGATCTGGGGGTCGTGTACCAGTACAGTCTGCTCCCCCGGGAATTCCCGGGAACACTGACGGTTCGGCCGATCGGCACGGAGGGGCTCCTGCTGTCACAGCCCTCGGCGCGGGGGGACAGCCGGACGCTGACCCGGCGGCGGTTGCGCGAGTTCGCCGGGGCGTCGTGGTTCGCCAGTCCGTACCGGGGCGACGAGGAGGCCCTGGTGCAGCGGATGTGCGCCGACGCGGGGTTCACCCCCCGGATCACGCACCGCATAGAGAACCTGGAGCTGTGCGAGGAGCTGGTGGCCTCCGGGGTGGCGGTGGGGGTGATGTCGCGGCTGTCGGTGTCGACCCGGCGCGGTGTGACCCACGCGCCCCTCGGGGAGCTGGGCGGGGTGCGCCGGATCTTCCTGGCCGGGCGCACCGGTGGGTGGGCCTGGCGACCGATCCGGGTGGTCGCGCGCTACCTGCACGAGGCCGCCCGGGACGTCCTCGACGAGGTCCCTCCCCCGCCCGAGGCGTGATCGTCAGTGCTTGCTTTGGGCCTGCCGCTTCGCTTCGGCCCGTGTTCGGGCTCCCTCAAGGCAGGGATGCCTCATCCTCGCCTTCGCCCGCCCGTCGCCCTCCACCACCCTCAACGAACGCCTGCGGCGCAGTCCGATTCAAGCTCGTTCCTCGCTCGCGGCTCGACTCGTCGTGCGGAACCCCGCCGGCGCCCGAACCTACCCGGCGACGGCGAAGGGCCCCACCGACGGCACGGGCACCTTGCTGGCGGCCTCACGGACGGCGGTGAGCAGGGGTTCGGGGTTGGCGCCGGCCCGGGACAGGGCGATGACGTGGCGCCGGGCGGTCTCGCGCACGCCGCGCACGACGATGTGGGGGGTGCTCAGTCCGGTCCACGCCAGGCGCGGCATGAGCGTCACCCCGAGCCCGGCCTGCACCATGCCGAACACGGCGCCGAAGTCGTCGACGGTGTGCACCACCCGGGGCTGGAAGCCCACCCGGTTGCAGGCCGCGGCCACGCACGAGTGCCAGGCGCTGCCCGGGGCGGACATGATCCAGTCCTCGTCGGCGAGGTCCTCGGCCAGGTTCAGGTCGGTGTGCGTGGACAGCGGGTGCTGGTAGGGCAGGATCGCGTCGAACAGCTCGACCATGACGGGGTCGGTGCGAAACTCGGGGTCGCCCGTGGACGGCAGGTCCTCGGAGGACATGGTGAGCGCGATGTCGAGGCGCCCGGAGCGGACCATCTCGGTGCACTCCTCGGGTTCGGCCTGTACGACCTCGAAGGACCAACCCGGGTGGCTGACCCGCAGGCGGGCCAGGGCGGGGGCGACGAGGTCGCTGATACCGGTGGCGAAGGAGCCGACCCGCACGACGCCGCGGTCCCCGGCGACGTACTCGGCCAGGTCGGAGGTGGCGCGCTCCATCTCCGCGAAGATGGCGGGGGCGCGTTCCAGGAGGACCCGTGCGGCACCGGTGAGCAGGAAACGGCGGCCCGAGCGTTCGACGAGGGGAACCCCGGCCTCCCGGGCCAGGGCGGCGAGCTGTTGGGAGACCGCCGACGGTGTGACGTGGAGCGCCTCCGCCGTGGCCGCCACCGTGCGGTGGCGGTCGAGGGCCTGGAGGAGCTGCAACCGCCGAACGTCGATCATGTCCCCCAATTTATGGCAGAACGATCATGTTCCGCCGATGTTTCAGGCATCTTGGCTGAGTTCGACGCGTGATTCGCTGCACACCGTCCAGGGCCCACGAGTGGCCGCGTCAGTGATCGATCAAAGAAATTCCTAAGTTCTTCCCTTAGAGTGATCTCGTAACCGTCTTTCCTCGTGTTGAAGATGTTCCGGTCGGCACCGGCACGTACAGTCAGACGCACAGTTCAACCGCGGGGACGCGCATCGCGAGCCCCAGGGGATCAGCACCCAATGCTGGTGGAACGGGTGGAAAGAACATGCAAAATTCGCTGATGACCAAACCGCGACCTTCCGACGTCGGCGTTCTCAGCTTCCGCTACCTGGGCGCCCACGAGGTGGACGAGCTCGTGGACCTGTGGGGCGCCCTCCACCAGCAGCACACGGTGACCGCCCCGCACCTCGCGGACATCATCAGCGCCGTGAGCCTGGACGAGTCCTGGCGCCGCCGCCGCGCCCAGTACGTCTCCTGGCTCGCCGACCCCGACACCATGGCGATCCTCGCCGAGAGCGGCGACGACCCCGCCGGGTACGCGATGGTGACCATCCGCGAGAACGCCCAGGGCAGTTGGGACCGGGGCGACCGGGTCGCGGTCGTGCAGACCTTCGCCATCGACCCCGAGTACTCCGGCAGCGGCATCGGCTCCAAGCTCCTGGAGGAGATGCGCCGCCAGCTCTCCGCGATGGGCGTGCGCGACATCGAGTTCTCCGCGCTGGCGACCAGCTCCGAGGACATCCGCTTCCTGGAGCAGGAGGGCTTCCGGCCCTTCGTGACCACGATGGTCAGCCGCGTCGACGGGTTCGGCGCGCACGACTGAGCCGCTCCCACCGCGTTCCGCCCCCGTACGGTCCCCCGGTACGGGGGCGGTCGCGTGTGTGCGCCGGAAGGCGCGCCCCGACCGCCGGGGCGCGGTGGCGCGGGCGACGGCCGACGGTGCGAACCGCGGTCGATCCGCGGCGTGCGGACGATTTACCATACGGGTCGACCCGTATGGTAAAGATGGAGCATGACTTCCGGGACGACTCCGCGCGGACGCCCGCGAGACGCGCGTTCGCACGCGGCGATCCTCGCCGCCGCCGCCGAACTGGTGGCCGACACCGGCTAAC
>NZ_ANBC01000661.1 GCF_000341125.1 Nocardiopsis lucentensis DSM 44048
AGGACACCATCTACCGCCGGTGGTCCGGCAAGGCCGAACTCGTCTACGAGGCGGTGTTCACCACCACCGACACCGCGCCGGTTCCCGACACCGGAACTCTCGAAGGCGACCTCACCGTCCTCGTCCAGCAACTGATCGACGAGTTCGGCGCGCCGGCCGCCGCCGCGGCGCTGCCCGGACTGCTGGCGGACTTCGCCGCCGTCCCCGAACTGCGGACCAGAATCCGCTCCGCCTTCCTCGCGCCCGCCAAGCGGCGCCTGGCCGGTGTCTTCGACCGGGCCCGGGAGCGCGGCGAGAGCGGCCCGAGCGTCGAGACCGACCTGGTGCTCGACACCCTTGTCGGCACCGTCCTGTTCCGGCTGGGCATCCTCGGCGAGCCCGCCGGCCCCCGACTGGCGCGCAGCGTCGCCGCCATCGCCGCCAAGGGAATCGAGGCACAGTGAACGGATGGCTTCTGGCCGCGGGCGCCCTGGCGGCCGTGACGGCCCTGATCCACCTCGTCGCCGGCGGGCGCGACGTGGTCCGCCCGCTGCTGGGCAGCCCACTGGAGGCCGAGGCACGGCGGACCCTGCACGCGGTGTGGCACTTCGCCACGGCGGACCTGCTGTTCAGCGGCGTCGCCCTGATCGCCCTCGCGACCCGGACCGCCGCGAACGCACCCCTCGTCCTCTTCATCGCCGCCCACTTCCTCGCGTACGCGGCGGTGTTCCTGGTGATCACACTCCGCGCGGGCTGGTCACGCCCCCTGCTGCGGCTGCC
>NZ_ANBC01000662.1 GCF_000341125.1 Nocardiopsis lucentensis DSM 44048
GGCGCTCTCCTAGCCCGGCGGCGGAGGCCCCACGGCGGTCCCCGGCCCACCCCGGGGAGGACGTTAAGCTCGCCTCGTGGCCACCTCCGACTCCAACACCTGCAAGTTCCCCGGCTGTGACAGTCCGGTGCCCCGCGGCTCCTCCCCCGGCCGCCCACCCGAGTACTGCGATCTGCCCGAGCACACGCGCTGGCGGGCCTGGCGCGAACGCCAACGGCTGGCTCAGGAGGCCGAACGCCGCGAGGAGGAGGCCGTGGCCGCCGCCACGGGCGGCGACTCCCCTTCCTCCTCCGTGCCCTCCGAACCCGTGACCACCGCCCGGCTGCGCGCCGACGACCTGCTCACCCGGTTCGCCGTGCAGAGCGAACAGATGGCCGAGACCCTGCGCTCGGCCACCGAGGCCTTCGCGACGATGACCGACCCCGCCGCCGCCGAGGCTCAGGTGGAGGCGGCCCGTCTGGAGGGTGCCCGTCGCGCGGCCGAGGCCGACGGCGCCCGCCTGGAGGCGGAGAACCGGCGCCGTGAGGCCGAGGCGGCCCGGCGCGTGGCCGAGGAGGCGGCCGCCTCGGCGGTCACCGCGACCCACGCGGCCGAGCGGATCGCCGAGGAGGCGGTCGAACGCAGGAACGCGGCGGAGGCCGAACGCGATGAGCTGCGGGACCTGGCCCTGCGGGCGGAGGCCGAACGCGACGCCGCCGTCGCCGAGGCCAACGCCGGGCTCGCCACCGCCGAACGCCGAATCGCCGAGGCCGACGCCCGGGCCCGGGAGGAGGTGGGGCGGGTCCGGGGCGAACTGGAGCACGCCCGCGCCGAGGCCGCCCGTCGGCTCCAGCACGCCCGCGCCGAGGCCGAGCAGCTCAGGGCCGAGACCGCCGAGTACGCCCGTCTGCGCGACGAGGCCGTCCTGGCGGCGGAGCGGGCCGCCACGCGCGCCGAGGGCGCCGAGGCCCGGGCCGGAGAGGCCGCCGGCGCCCTGGCGGCCGAGCGCGCTCGGTTCGACGGCGAGCTGGAGCGCGCCCACGAACGCCGGGAGGCCGATCGGGCCGCCGCCGACGCCGAGCGCGCCAGGCTGACCGCGGAACTGGAGCGCGCCGACGCCGAACGGTCACGCCTGGCCGCGGAGCTGGAGAACCAGCGCCGCAACGCCGAGATCACCCTCGACGAGTCGCGCACGGCGGCCGCCGCTCGCCC
>NZ_ANBC01000663.1 GCF_000341125.1 Nocardiopsis lucentensis DSM 44048
CGGGCCGACCGCGCCGAGGCCGCGCTCCGGGAGACCGGGGGCGCGGATCGGGCACTGTCCACCACGGACAGTGGCGCGTCCGACACCCGCCAGTAGTCACAAATCGCCCATGTGACCCGATCTAGGATGGAAGTCGTGCGAGATCTGGGAACGACCGGCGACACCGGCCCGATGCACCTGGGCGGGCCACCCGGTCAGGGACCGGAGCGTGCCCGCGTGGCGGAGCGGCCCCGGCCCAGGGTCGACCTCAAGGCGCTCTTCGGCCTGGAGGCGGGGGCGTGGGCCTGGACCACCGCCGTGCAGGCGACGGTCGCCATGGCCGCCTCCTTCGGCCTGGCCGCGTGGCTGTTCGGCCCCCAGATCGGCACCCTGGCCGCCCTGGGTTCCATGACGGTGCTCTATGAGAAGAAGACCCCCTACGTCTACCGGTCGGCCGCGCTGGCCCTGGTCGGTCTGGGGTTCGTCGCCAGTGTGACCCTCGGTTCGCTGGCATCGGCGCTGTCGGTGTGGGCGTCGGTCGCCGCGATCGGACTCGTCGCCGGAACCGCCACCTGGGTGTGCGCGGCCTGGCGGGTGGACAAACCCGGTGCCCTGTTCTTCGTGCTGGTCTGCGCGATCTCCACGATCGCCCCCGGCGGTCTGGCCCAGGTCCCCCTGCACGCGGGCGTGGCGGCTGTGGGGGCCGCGATCGGCTGGGCGGTGTCGATGTCGGGCGCCCCCGTCCTGGCCCGGCACCCCGAGTACCGGGCGGTCGCGGAGGCCTACCGGAAGCTGGCCGCGCTCCTGCGCGCGGTGGGCACCGCCGAACTCGACCACGCCCAGCACAAGGCTTCGGTGGCGGTCGCCGAGGCCTGGCGGATCGTCCTGCTGGCGCAGACCCG